>JAEYWB010000090.1 GCA_023429275.1 Planctomycetota bacterium | reverse complement strand
GAAAGGAGCGGAATCCGAGTCATAGCAAGCGGATACGGTCAATGCTGACTTAGGGGTCAGCGGGACTCGCCTTCAGGTGATCTCCCCTGCCGCGCCCCATCACCGGCGCCGTGCCCCGGCCGGCGATCCGCGCCGCGGAGTCGAGCCCTCCTTGTTAAGCTCATACGCGACTTCATGATGGAGCGAGAAACCCCGGAACCTGAACAACCTTTCATGGCCAGCCGAGACGAATTCGACCTCATTGACTGGATTCGCCAGCGAGCCCAGGTTCGCCATCCTGTCGAGTTGGGGATCGGCGACGATGCAGCCGTTCTGGCCGGTCCGGCGGCCGGTGAGAAGCTTCTGGTAACGACGGACCTCCTCATCGAGGGGTGGCACTTCAACCTGGCGACCGCGTCGCCGGAGCAGGTCGGCCGAAAGACGCTCGCCGTCAACCTCAGCGACATTGCCGCCATGGCGGGGCGCCCGACAGCAGCCTTTCTCAGCATCGCCCTTCCGAAAACTGCCGGGCGACGGCTTGCCGAGGGGATCTATTCCGGCCTGCTCCCGCTGGCGGAGGAGTTCGGCGTCACGATCGCCGGGGGAGATACGAACTCCTGGAACGGACCGCTCGTCGTCAACGTGACGCTCATGGGGGAAACGACCGGAGGAAGGGGAGTCACCCGCAGCGGAGCACGCCCCGGCGATCAACTGCTCGTGACGGGACCACTCGGAGGGAGCCGCGGCGGAAGAGAGTTTTCGTTCATGCCCCGAGTCTCGGCGGCTCAGCAACTCCACCGGCAATTCGATCTCCATGCCATGATGGACCTCAGTGACGGTCTGTCGGCCGATCTCCCCCACCTGGCACGGGAAAGCGGCATCTCCGCAACGCTCGACGCGACCCGGATCCCGCTGCACGACGACCTCTCGAGCCTCCCGCAGGGAGACCGGCTGCGGCACGCCCTCTCGGATGGCGAGGACTTCGAGCTTCTCATCGCGGTGAGCCCGGAAGACTTCTCCCGGATCCAGGAAGGGGCCGCCGCGGGAGTTCCGCTGTTCCCCGTCGGACGGGTCGAAGCGGGCTCGGGATGCTTCATCGAGGAGGGCGGAGTCCGACGCCCACTGGAAGCGACCGGCTGGACACATGAGTTCGGGTAGGAAGTTTTCAGTTTTCAGGAGACAAGGACGCTCCGGAGCGACCGACTGAAAACTGATGACTGACAACTCCACATTGAATTCCCCGGACAAGGCCTCGACAATCTTTCCGTGAGTTCCCACGCACCCCAGCCGCCTGCCGCTGCGCCCCTGATCCGGCGAATGGGAACAGTTCGCGCCGCAGTCCGCCGGGCCGCCCTCCTTCGTGGAGCGGCCCTCGTGCTGGCGATGCTTCTCGGCCTCCTCGTCGGATGGATCTTTGCCGACTGGTCGCTGCATCTCGACTCCCCATTCGTCCGTGGTGCCGCCCTGGGAGGAGTCCTCCTCCTCATCGGCGGCCTCGGGGTTCGGCACCTCTACCGCCCCTGGGCGTCCAGCCTTCGTGACGTCGACCTCGCCCTGCTGCTGGAGCGACGGTCTCCCGAGCTCCGCGGCAACCTCGCGAGCGCCGTTGAGTTCTCCTCCCGAACCAGCGATGCCGGAAGTGCGGCTCCGCCCCTGTCGGAGCTCGAGAGTGAGCTTGTCGACTCCATGGAGACGAGACTCTCCCGGTTGCCGGCCGGCGATATCATCGATACTTCGTCCCTCCTTCGAGCGGGGGGACTCGCCGCGCTGACGGTCGCTCTGTTGGCGGCCGTTCTGTGGAGCGCACCCGGCGCGACGTCGATTGCACTGACTCGCCTGGCGGTCCCCTGGCGGACGCTCGATTGGCCGAGACGGCACACACTCGAGTTCCTCGACGTCAACCTTCGGCCACTGGATGAGAGCGTGGGGCTTCGCGTCGCCGAAGGGGAACCACTGACGTTGTATGTGGGCGAGCATCGGGATGATCTTCCGACACACATCTCCCTCGAGGTCCGCCACGCCGATGGCCAGACGGACAGCCACGAGCTGCGGCAGGCCTCACTGCGCGACGGGCAGGGAGTGAACCGGCCCGTCGCGGTCGTGGCCCTCACGCCGACTCGCGGTCCGATCGAACTCACGGCACGGGGAGGAGACGACAGCCGGCTCCCTCCGCTGCGGATTGAGGTCGCTCCTCCTCCCTCGATCGAACGGTTCGAGATCGTCCTGACACCGCCGGCCTACTCCGGGAAGGCCCCGGAGACCATTACCGGCGGCGTGGGGCATCTTCAGGGGCTCGTCGGGCCACAGGCCAGGATCACGGCGGTGGCCAACACGCCGCTGCGGAGTGCGACCCTGCATCGGGGCTCACAGCGCCGCGAGAACGTCCCGCTCGCCGAAGATCGCCGCACCATGTCGGTCTCGCTGGAGATTGAGTCGGCCGAACGGACGTCGTACTGGCTCGAATTGACCGATGAGCTGGGGCTGCAGCACGCCAATCCCCCCCGCTACGAAATCCGGGGGATCGTCGATCGCGAGCCGGCAATCCGCATCGTGCAGCCCGATGCGGACCTGCGCGTGCAGCCGGATGCCGAGATCCCGTTCCAGCTCGAGGCCAGCGACGACTGGGGTCTGCAGCGGATCGAGCTGATCGTATCACTCCCGGGAAGCGCCGTTCCGGAAGAGGTCCGACTGCTCCATGAGTTCCCGAACACCGCCTCGACGCGCGACGCCCGGCCAGAATCTCTCGTCAAGGTCCGGGAGTGGAACGCCTCGCCGGGAACCCAGCTCTCCGTTCGCGGCCAGGCGGTGGACGGCTTCAACCTCCATGGCAAGGCGGGGCAGGTGACCCGGAGCGCGCCGCGGCTTATCGAGATCGTCTCGCTCGAGCAGAAGCGCCAGGAGCTCGCCGGGCGACAGGCCGGAGTGGCGGAATCCCTCGAGCGGGCCCGAACGATCCAGTCGCAGATCCGGGAGCAGCTCGGCGAACTCGAGATCCAGTGGGAGAAGACCGGGCGACTTCGCGACGAGGACCGGGCCACCGTCGCCCGAATGGGGCTGGCCCAGCAGCAGGTCCGGGAAGAACTGCTCGACACTCGCCGCGGAGCGGAACGCCGTGTCTTGGAGCTGCTTCAGGAAGTGCAGTGGAATCGGCTCGACGACGACAAGACTCGCTCGCGGCTGGAAGAGGTGCAGCGCGAGCTGAAGCATCTTGCCGAGAAATCACTCCCACAGGTCGACTCGGCGGTCGGCGAACTCGAACGGACTCCCGAGACGTCGACAGGCCAGACGCCCCAGGCAGGCGAGTCCCTGAAGAAAGCCCGGAGCTCACAAAAGGACGTCCTCGATATCCTGGACGGGATTCTCGCAGACCTCGCGGGATGGCGGCAGCAGGAGGATGTCCGGCGGCGCGTCGGCGAACTCCTCTCCTCGCAGCAGACACTTGCCGACGAGACGAGGGACCTCGCCGGCCGGACACTCTCGAAAGCGGTCTCGAACCTCACCCCGCAGGAACAGGCGGACGTCGCCCGCCTGGCCGACCGGCAGGGGCGCCTGGCCAATGAGCTGAAGGGGCTCGAGGAGCTCGGGAATCCCGCGGACAGTCCGGCCGATCCCAAGGGGGTCGATCCGGAACTGGGGAAGAAGGTCACCGAGGCTCTCGATCCGTCCGATGCGGTCGCCAAGCTGCGTCAGGCCTCCGGGATGATCCAGGAGAACCGACTGCGCCAGGCCTCCGACGTGCAGCAGGAAGTTCTCGAGACGCTGCGAAAACTCGACTCGTCGCTGAGCGGCGATGCGGACAACAGCCCCGAGACGCTCGTCAAGCGGATCGAAGAGGCGCAGCGTGAGGCGGCAGGGCTCCGCGAGCAGCAGTCGCGTCTGCGGCGGGACCTCCAGGACATTGCGTCTCAGCCGGCGGGTCCCTCGCAGAAGGAATCGCTCGCGACGCTCAAGAAGCAACAGGCGGAGCTCGAGGACCGTGCGGCCAGCTTCGCGCAGCGGCTGCGGAAGCGGGACCTCTCTCAGCCCTCGGCGTCGGCCCGTCGCGGAGCCGAGCGGATGACGGAGGCGAATGACGCCCTGGAGGATGAGGACGTTCCCGAAGCGGTCAAGAAGCAGGGCGAGGCGATCGACGACCTGCTGCAGGCCGAGCGCGAGCTGGAGGCGCTCGAACAGCAGGCTCGCGTCGATAGCCAGGTCCGTGCGCTGCAGCAGATCGGACAGTCCGCCGGCCGGCTGGCCGATCGCCAGAGGGAGGTCCGGGCGGAGACCGTGCGACTCGATCAGATCCGGATCGAGGGGGGGAAACTCACGCGAGCGCAGCTCCGAACGCTTCAGCAGACCCGGGAGAACCAGGAAGGGCTCGCCGGTGAAATCGAGTCTCTGGCAGGGGGGCTGCGCGAATGGCCGGTTCTGGAGCTCGCCGCGCAGACGGCGCTCGGCGGAGCGCGGGACGCAGCGAAGCGGCTCTCGGAGCGGACCACGGATCAAGGGACGCAGGACCGGCAGTCGGACGTGGCCTCCGAGCTTGACCGGCTCGCTGCCTCCCTCGCACAGGACGATCCTTCCTCAACGCCATCCGAGGACGATCCGATGTCCCCGCCGGAATCCGGACCCGCCGGAGAGCCCTCGGCGGACGGAGCTGCGAAAGTGGCGGAGCTCAAGCTGCTCAAGGGAATGCAGGAGGATCTCCTGGACCGCACGAGCCGGCTCCTCTCGGCCAGGAAAGGAGAACTGACAGGCGAGCAACAGGCTCAGCTCAAAGAGCTCGCGGCCCGGCAACAGAAACTGGCGGAGCTCGCAGAATCTCTGCTCAAGCCGGCGGAAGCTCCGGAATCGTCGCCCCCTTGAACTCGTGCGTGTTCCTCGCATCACCTGGTCCTGCCCGAACGACCTGGGTGCTCTGCGGATCGGCGGGCGTCTATCGGATCTCCGACGTGAGGGATTCGCCGGGATGTTGCGAAATGGCAACGGTGGAGATCGGCGACTCGCGATCACTCCGAGTTCCGCGAGGTCGGCGCCCTTCAGACGATTCGACTCGGACGCAACGGATTGCTGCGTCCGGGAGTCTGCCATGTCACTTCTCTTTTCCGGACAATCTCTCCTGGTCGGGGCGACGGGAACCGTTCTGCCGGTCCTCGGAGCGGTCGGTCTGGCGTTCCTCGCCCGCAACGGAACATCACCTCCTTCTGCCAGCCGGCGCTCCGGCCCCCGGTCCCCCTCGGAAGGTTCGCCTGGCACTGATCAGACCGCCGCAGAACTGAGGCTGCTCTACAGCCTGTTGAATCCACAGACGATGGAAGACCGCCTCAGGCGAGTGCTTGAGGAGGTCCGTGCGCAGTGGAACACCGAGATGGCCGCGGTCTTCCGGTTCGACGGGCGAGTCCCCCGGATCTGTGATGCCTATGGGCTGCCGGCGACCGCTCCGGAGCGGATCGTCCTCGATGCCGCAGTCCCGGCGGAGCTGGCCCGGTCAGGCCTGATCCGCGTCAACGCCGGCTTGCCGGCGCTGCATTCCCCGATTCGCGGACTGCGCGTCGATGAGCGGGCCCGGTGGGGTGATCTGACGATCTATCGTGTCGGCGCGTCGAAACGTCCCTGGGGAGCACTGGTCGTTTCGATTCCCTCGAACGCCGACTCCGCGCGGAGTGAGAGGAGCGAGCGGGCCGTCGATGCCATGTGGCTGCGGGTCCTCACGCTTCTCGGCGAGGAATTCTGGCGATCCGAGCAGTTTGCCTCGTGCGACTCGGAACGAGCCATGAACCGCGAGCTTCTCGAGCTGCGCCAGCTTGCCGATCTCAAGTTTTCCAGCCCCGCCGTGATGCTGCAGGAGTTCCTCGCCAGGATGGGGCTCCTCTTCGACTTCGAGAGAGTATCGCTCTACCTGACCGGTGAGAGTGAGCAGCCACAGTCGGCAGTCGCCCACGCCGGAAAGCCTCTTGACCGGGCCGGGGCCGCCAACTGGACCGCAGCCGAAGCGTCGATCCTCATGCGGCTTCGAGGGCGCCGAGGAGTTGTCGCGTTTACTCGAGACGACCTGCGAGGAGACCTCGCCACCGGCTCTGCGCCGTTCTCGATGGCCGCGGCCGTCCCGCTTCTGCGAGGGACCGACGAAGTCGGTGCCCTTGTCCTGGCCACCACCGCGCCGAAAGACCTCTCGGCAGCCGATCGACGGCGGATCGAAGGGGGTGCCAAC
>JAEYWB010000083.1 GCA_023429275.1 Planctomycetota bacterium | reverse complement strand
CGCCCCCCGGGGGGCCCCCCCCACCGGCCTGGACGCCGACTTTGTCGTGAAGCTGATCGACGTCAATCCGCCGTCACCCGAGAAGGCTCAGCAGCCCGGCTACCAGATGATGATCCGGAGCGAGGTGTTTCGAGGGCGCTACCGGAATGACTTCGCGAAGCCGGAGCCGTTCAAGCCGGGCGAGCCGACGCGCATCCGGT
This sequence comes from Planctomycetota bacterium, assembly GCA_023429275.1. Taxonomy (GTDB): domain Bacteria; phylum Planctomycetota; class Planctomycetia; order Planctomycetales; family Planctomycetaceae; genus Planctomyces_A. Next base: position 3,108 of record JAEYWB010000083.1, on the reverse strand, counting down.
TCGAACTCCTCGACGTCCTGCACCGGTTCAAAAAGGATCACCGGCTGATGATTCACGTCCAGAGCACCTGGTTCCCGCTCGTCGACCGCAATCCGCAGACCTGGGTGCCGAACATCCACTTCGCGAAGCCGGAGGATTTTCAGAAGGCGACTCATCGACTCTTCCGCGACGCGGCGCATCCGACGAGCCTGACGGTCGGCGTTCTGCCGCTCGCGAAGTCGCCTCCGAAACGCTGACAGGAAGTGCTCCGAACGGAGCGGCGGCTTCCGGACAAATGACGTCGCGGCGTATCCTTTTGTTCCAGCGGGGACCGCGTGGTGCGGCCCCCCGCTGTTCGACTGGACCGTCACGCCGGGAGCGCCCCCCCATGTCTTCGCCTTCACTTGCGCGTCGCGGCTTTCTGAAATCGGCCCTGGCAGCCACGCTGGTTTCGACGGTGCGGTTCGCTGCCGCGGCAGGCCGGCCACCGCGGATCCTGCTCCGGTCGTCCTGGCAGACGGTCAACATCGGGGATATCGCCCACACGCCCGGCATGCTGCGGCTTCTCGAGGAGTTTCTGCCGGAGGCGGAGGTGACGCTCTGGCCCGGAAATGTCGACAACGGCGTCGACGGGATGCTCCGCCGCCGGTTTCCCAGGCTCCGGCTCGTCCAGAAGAAGGACGATGTCGCCGAGGCCATCGGTCGCTGCGACTTCCTGCTTCACGGCTCCGGCCCGTCCCTCGTCGGGGCGAAACAGCTTGCCCAGTGGAAGTCCGAGACGGGCAAGCCGTATGGCGTCTACGGCATCACGATCGGGGCGATCGACGCCGCGAACCGTGAGCTTCTGAGCGGAGCGAAATTCGCGTTCTTCCGCGACAGCGTCTCGCTTCAGTTCGCGAAGGACAATGGCGTCGCCTGCCCCATCATGGAGTTCGGGCCGGACGGGGCGTTCGCGGTCGATCTGCGAAACGACGAGGCGGCCACCGCCTTCCTGAAGAAGAACAACCTGCAGGAGGGGAAGTTCCTCTGCTGCATCCCGCGGCTGCGCTACACCCCGTACTGGAAGATCCGCAACAAGGCGATGACCGCCGAGGACGACCGCAAGCATCTTCGCAGCGAGGAGAGGAAAGAGCATGACCATGCTCCCCTCCGCGAGGCGATCGCCCTGGTCGCACGGGAGACCGATCTCAAGGTGCTGCTCTGCCCCGAGGACCGAAGCCAGATGGAGGTCGGCCGGGAGATGCTGCTCGAGAAGCTGCCGGCCGATGTCAGGCCGCGCGTCGTCTGGCGCGAGGACTACTGGCTGACGGACGAAGCCCTGAGCACCTACGTTCGCTCCGCGGGCCTGTTCGGTCTCGAGATGCATTCCCCGATCATGTGCATCGGCAACGGCATCCCCGCTCTGGTCGGACGCTTCGCCGAGCAGACGAGCAAAGGCTTCATGTGGCGGGACATCGGCCTGGGCGACTGGCTGTTCGACCTCGATCGGGAAGACGACGTGAAGCGCCTTCCCGCGGCCGTCCTGCAGCTCGCCCGTGATCCCGCCGCCGCGCGGCAGAAGGTGGCGGCGGCCCAGAAGGTCGTGCGGGAACGTCAGCAGGCCACGATGAAGATCGTCGAGGCAAGCCTGCCGTAAGAAGCGATCAGCTGTCAGCTGTCAGCTCTGTTCTGACAGCTTTCATCTGATCGCTCCAGCGAGCCTGCGTCGCTGGCTCCATGCGTTCAGAACGGGAACAGCTTTCGAAGCTCTTCCTTCGACGGCTGGCGCCCGTACTCGCAGATCTCGAATGTCTCGGCGAACCGGATCGCCTTCCCCTTCTCGTCCCCGTACCACTCGGTGAGGACGTCGCGAAACCGCTTCGCTTCGTCTCCGTTGCGCCGTTCCCACCGCTCCCGGAGCCAGGCCTTGCGCCCGTCGATGTCGGCCGCCGGCGGGACCTTGTCGACGAACTCCTGGCTTCCAGTCGCCCCCCCTTCGTACACCTGCGACGTAAGCTCGTGGACGGCATCGACCTTCTTCGAGATGACGTCGTCGATCGCCACCGCGATGTCCGCCTCGAAGGGAGCCGGCTTCTTGAAACCATCGCTCGAGTAGAGGAAGACCGGGTTCTTCTTGAGTGGCGGGACATCCGGGCAGATGAACGGCACCGTCACCATGTACGCCGCATCCTGCACCAGGACGCCGACGTAGCGGTGATCGGGATGGTAATCCCACGGGCGGTGGGAGATGACGATGTCCGCTTTCCACTCCCGGATGAGCCGGGTGATCGTCTTGCGATTCTCGAGCGTCGGCTCGAGCTCTCCGTCATGGATGTCGAGGACCTGCGCGGTTGTCCCCATGACCTTCGCGGCGGCGGCGACTTCGTTCGTCCGCCGGATCGCGAGCGGCCCGCCCGCCATCCTCCAGTGCCCGATGTCGCCGTTGGTCACCGAGACCAGCTTCACCTGGTGTCCCTGCTGCGCCCACTTGATCGCCGTGCCGCCGGTCTTGAACTCCGCGTCGTCGGGATGGGCGCCGAAGACGATGATCCGCAGCGGCTCGTCGGCTGCGGCCCAGGCTTGAAGCAGCAGTGTCAGAGTGAACAGCCACGCCAGGCAACGTGAAGCCTTCAGTCTTCCTCTCATGGCAGGACTCCCGGTCGGGGTGAGGACGAGTGCGCGTGAAGACGGCGCGGTGAACGGGTCACGTCGACCGCGCCGTGAAGCCAGAGCGTTACTGGATCGGCGAGTAGTCGGTCGCCTTCAGGAAGACCGACTTCACCCCCATCGGAACCGTCAGCGAGCCGCCGGCCTTCTCCTCGGAGGCCTTGCGGGCGGCGACCCAGTCCGGATCCTTGAGGAAGGCGCCGAACGAGGCCTTCGCCGCCTCGGGGCTCTTGTGGGAAATGATGTAAACGAGTGTGTCCTTGGCTCCCTTCTGGTCTTCCATCGGTGACCAGTAGGCGATGTTTGTCATCCCGTGCTTCTCGAACAGCTTGCAGGTGTGGTCGCGGAACCGGGCGTGGAGATGGTCGAGGTTGCCGGGGGAAGCGGTGTAGGTCCGCAGTTCAAAGACGCGGTCTCCGACCTTCGACGGCTTGATCACAGCGGAATAGTCGGTTGCCTTGAGGAACGTCGACTCCGCCTTCG
>JAEYWB010000074.1 GCA_023429275.1 Planctomycetota bacterium | reverse complement strand
GGCGGGAAGTCCTCCGGACGGGTGAACTCCCCCGGAACACGACATGGTCGTTCACCTCCCACGGCCCCTGGGTCAACCACGAAAACCTCGCTGAGATCGCCCTCGCTTGGACGTTCGACCACGGCGGACTCGCCGGGCTGATCGCCCTCAAGCTCGCACTGACGCTGACGATCCTGGGCCTCCTGGTCTGGCACGGCCGACGGGCCGGGGCCGGATGGCTGACGATCGGGGTGGTCCTCCTGCTCGTCGGGCGGACGATGCAGTTTCACTGGCATTTCCGACCGCACGTCTTCGGCTTTGCGTTCTTCGCGATCCTCATCTCAGTTCTCGACTGGGCGTTCGAGAACTGGTCGGGGGCCTGGCGCTCCTGGAGCGACATTCGCCGTGGAACGCCGAGTCCCCGCCCCGATGCCGCCGTGGCACGGCTCCGCTGGCTGTGGCTCGGCCCGCCTCTCCTGATGCTCTGGACCAACACTCACGGCGGATACGCCGCGGGAACGGCGATCTGGTGCGCCTATCTCGGCCTGCGGATTGTCGAGGCCTGGTGCTGGTGGGGCCGGGCCGCGTCCGGCCTGATCCGGCGGCTGGCCCTCATGATCGTCGCCGGCCTCGCTGCCATCTGCCTCAATCCTTACGGACCGCAGCTCCATCTGTGGCTCGCGGAAGATGTCTGGCTTCCCCGCCCCGAGATTGCCGACTGGCATCCCCTCTGGACACTCGGGACCGAAGCCTGGCCGTTCCTGCTCCTCCTGACGACATCCGTCGCCGCCCTCGCTGGAACCCGCCAGCGGCGCGACGCCGTCCAGATCATCGTCCTGTTACTCGTTCTCTGGCAGTCGATCGCGCACGTCCGGCACGTCCTCTTTTTCGCCCTTCTCTGCGGGTTCTGGATTCCGCGGCACCTGGCCTCCACCGTCGAACGACTGCGGGAGTTGCTCGCAGAGGGTGAAGAGGCAGCCCCCGCCCCGGCCGGTTCCTCCGCCTTCGCGATTGCGGGAGCGCTGGCCTGGTCGGGCTTCGTGCTGACTCAGTTCATCCCGGTCGTCCGGACTCTTCCGGTCGGGACCTCCCGCTATCCGGTCGCGGCGATGCAGTTCCTCCACGACCACCGGCTCTACGGAAAGACAGTCGTCGACTTCAACTGGTCGCAATACGCGATCGCCTGCTTCGCTGCCGATCCCGCGGCCCGGGAGACAGGCCGCGTCGCGATCGATGGCCGCCTCAGGACCTGCTACTCGCAGCCCCTCATCGACATTTATCTCGACTTCTTCCTCGGCGACGCTCCCGAGACCGGGCGATACCGCAGCCCAAAGTCGGGACCATGTGATCCGGCGAGAGCTTTGACCTATCTCTCCCCCGAGCTGCTGCTGCTCGACCGCCGCAATCCGTCCTGTCGCGAGGTCATGAGTGCGGCCGGTCCCGAGTGGAGCCTCGTCTACGAGGACGAGACCGCCCAGGTCTGGGGCCACAGGGCGTTTCTGAGCCGCCGTGACTGGCCGGCAGATCGCGTTCCGGCGACGGCCGGGCCACGCTCCCCCTTGCCCCGTGAAGTCGCCTGGCCGGCATTGCCGAAGACCTCGCCAGGTGCTCAGATCGCGGCGAATAGCGAGTGATCGGCACGGCTCTGCCGGGAGGCGAAGCAGGCCTGTTGAGGAAGTGAAGCTTCGATGAGAAAGCAGGTCGCCGTCTCCTGGAGCAGCGGCAAGGACAGCGCGTGGATGCTGCATCTCCTGCGGCAGGATCCTGACGTCGAAGTCCGCAGCCTGGTGACGACCTTCAACGAGGCGGCCGACCGCGTCGCGATGCATGCCGTCCGTCGGGAACTGGTCGAGGCCCAGGCCCGCGCGGCGGGACTCCCCCTCACTTCGGTCGGCCTCCCGTGGCCCTGTCCCAATCAAGAGTACGAGCGGCGCACGTCGGAGCAGTGGGCGCGCTGCCGGGCTGACGGATTCACGCACGTCGCGTTCGGCGACCTGTTCCTGGAAGAGATCCGCGACTACCGGATCGCCCAGCTGCGCGGGACCGGTCTCACGCCGCTCTTCCCGATCTGGTGCGGACGGGAGCGGACGCCGGACCTGTCCCGCCAGATGATCGCCGGCGGGGTGCGGGCGGTCCTGACCTGCATCGATCCCAAGCAGCTTTCCCCCGACTTCCTCGGACGGGAGTTCGACCAGGCCCTGCTTGACGAACTGCCGGCGAAGGTCGATCCGTGCGGAGAAAACGGGGAATTTCACACGTTCTGTTACGCCGCGCCCTGCTTCGGTTCCCCGGTCGCCGTCCGCCGCGCGGAAGCTGTGGAGCGTGACGGCTTTCATTTTCTTGATCTGACGCCCGTCGGGACGTGAAACGCCCCGAACCGCACGGATTTCAGGGCCCCGCCCCCCCGTCTCGCCTGCAAAATTCCAGTAGATCGCTCTCGGGATCGCGCGGAGCGTTCACGATCGACGGGCAGGATCGCTATACTTGACCACTTGCGCCGCCGAACCGAAAGCGGGTCGCGCGGGGGGCATTCAGGTCAGTCGTTTCGTGAAGCGCCGGGGTTTTCATGTCCGCGAGTCGGAATCTGTTCGAGAAGGTCTGGGATCTGCACACCGTGGGGACGCTGCCGAGCGGGCAGACGCAGCTCTTCATCGGCCTGCACCTCATTCATGAAGTGACAAGCCCCCAGGCGTTCGAAATGCTCCGCGACCGGGGTCTCAAGGTCCCCTACCCCGAGCGGACGATCGCCACCGTCGACCATATCGTCCCGACCGACGACCAGGCCCGCCCGTTCAAGGACCTGCTCGCCGAGCAGATGATGTCGGCCATCGAGAAGAACTGCCGCGAGTTCGGCGTCACCCTCCTCGACATCAACGACAGCCGCCAGGGGGTCGTTCACATCGTCGGCCCCGAGCAGGGGCTCACCCAGCCGGGGATGACGATCGCCTGCGGCGACAGCCACACGTCGACCCACGGGGCCTTCGGCACGATCTCGTTCGGTATCGGCACTTCGCAGGTCGCGTACGTCCTGTCGACGCAGACCCTGGCGATGAACAAGCCCAAGGTTCGCCGCATCACGGTGAACGGCAAGCTCGCCAAGGGGGTCTACGCCAAGGACGTCATCCTCCACATCATCCGCAAGCTCGGCGTGAACGGCGGCGTGGGCTACGCCTACGAGTACGCCGGCGAAGTCTTCGATCGGATGACGATGGAAGAGCGGATGACCGTCTGCAACATGAGCATCGAAGGGGGAGCCCGCTGCGGTTACTGCAATCCTGACCAGACGACTGTCGATTACCTCCGCGGCCGGCCGTTCGCGCCCAAGGGAGCCGAGTTTGACAAGGCCGCCGCATGGTGGCTGTCGCTCGCCTCCGGCAAGGACGCGAAGTTCGACGACGAAGTCGTTTTCGACGCCGCCGACATCGAGCCGACCGTCACCTGGGGCATCAACCCGGGGCAGTCGGTTGGAATCGGTGAAAACATTC
>JAEYWB010000238.1 GCA_023429275.1 Planctomycetota bacterium | reverse complement strand
GGGTCGCCACGACGACGGGGCGGGGGGCAAACCGTGCGCGCAGCGTCGTCTGGAAGACCTGGTACAGCTCACCAGGGCTGAAGACCCACACCGCCTCGCCCAGCAGGGCGATATGGATTTCGAGGGGGTAGCTCGATCCGGGGGCGAGGGCAGCGAGGCGAGCGAGTTGCCGAGTTCGCTGCTCCGCCTGAGCGCGACACTCCCGCAGCCGGGTCTCGTCCCCCGCCTCACGGGCAAGGGCTTCCTCGGCGAGCCAGTGCCGCTGTTCGGCCAAGGTTTGCTCGACCGTCGGGAGATCGGGGCGATAGGGAAGCTCCACCGTCAGTGTCCGCCAGTCCCAGCGCTCCTGACTTGCGAGGGCATCCCCCGGGAGTGGCTCATGCCTCCATGTCCCGAGAGTCGCCCCTGAGACGACGGGCCCCGCGTATTGGAACGCGGTCCCAGCCGGGGGGAGCGATTCGAGGGTCGCCAGCGCCGCGTACCCGACCTGCCGGCCATTCCGATCGGCGATCGCTGTGTCCCCGACGAACCCTTCCCTCGGACCAAGCTCCCCCGAGGCCCCTTGCAGAAAGAGGCAGGGACTCCGTGTGGCCCCCTCGACCACCTCGCGCATCGCGCCGACCCAGTCGGGGCTGATGAGCGTGTTTTCCCAGGCGAGCGTGGTCGGATGGCAGGCGTAGTTCACGAGGGTCGCGAGGGGTTCGCCTGAAGACGTGGTGACTCTCGCGACGAGGAGGGTGTCATCCGCCGGACCTTCCGGGTTGAATCCGCAGACGTAGCTGCCGCTCTCGATGTCCTGAAAGTCGCGATGGGCGGCGAGCGGGCAGCGGCCGACGCCGTAGACAATCGTCGCCGGAACAACGCGTGACACCGCCTCGCGGGCAAGGGCCGTGACGCGGACGACGAGCTCGTCGAGATACGGAGGGACCAGTTCCCCGCCAGGAAGATGTGTGCGGGTCCGGGACATCCAGCCGGAGCCGTGCGTATGCGAGAGGGACACGAGAACCTGGCCGGTCGTCACGCCAGTCGCGCCGGCGATCGATTCCCGGATCCGGCGCAGCTCTGCCTCGTCGAGAATGCAGTGGTCGAGTCCGAGGATCACCCGCGCGTCTCGCGTTCGGTCCCGGCCGGTGGCGCTCGCGGGCTCGAGCCACAGGAGCGTCGCCTCGAGCGGGCGATGGACGCCGGTCGCTCGGTCGTGGAGAGCCGCTCCCCACATCCGGTGATAGATCCCGACGGGCGGCGTAATGTCGCACCGGGCGGCTGCCGCGCGGCAACGGGACTGGGGAGTCTCAACGCACCTCATCCGTCTCTCCGAATAGTGTCCCGCGGGGATTGAGGACCGCCCAGCAGAGGGCGTCAACCGCCATGATGCCGGCGAACAGGAACAGGATCAGGTTCCAGTTCCCGGTCCGGGCGACGAGCCAGCCCGCCGTCACCGGAAAGAGCGCCGCCCCGATATTGCCGCACATGTTCATCGCGCTGAAGACCGTGGCGACATGCCGGCCTCCAAAGGCGATCGCGACGGTGTAGCCGCTGACTCCGCCGAACGTCGCACAGAACGCCCCGAGCGATATCAGCGCGATGCTGCTGTTGACGTCCGCCACGAAGTACGACGCGACAATCAGCAGGGAGCAGCTCGCCATCCCGGCGACGGCGATCCCCTGCCGGCTCAGTCGCGGGTTCCCGGTCCGGCGGAGCAGCCAGTCCGACGCAAACCCGCCGCTGAGGCTGCCGAGCACGCCGCCGATCCCTGCCACCGTCGTCAGGACACCAGAGCTGAAGGAGGAGACGCCGCGCGTCTTCTGGAGGAACGTCGGGAACCAGGTGAGGAAGAAGACCATCCCCGCCGCGCGAAAGAACTGCTGCGAGCAGAGGAGCGCAAGCGAGCCGCTGCCGAAAAATCGACTCCAGTCGACGGTGGGCGTGGCCGAAACGGTCGCGGCTGAGGCCGGGAGCCGCTCTGGCGGGACCAGCCACAGGAACAGGGCCGTCCAGACGATTCCCGGGATGGCGTACGCAGCGAACAGCAGCCGCCAGCGGTCGATCCCGAGCGTCATGGCCGGCCCGGCGAGTGCTTCAAGCAGGGCAGCGGTCAGCACTGGCGCGAGGGCTCCACCAATCGCCATCCCGCACGCGAGGAAGCCGGACGCCCGGGCTCGCTCGCCATCGGGAAAGATCTGTCCGATCGCCTTGGCCGCGCACGGGAACGCGCCCGCCTGCGCGGCCCCCATGAGACTCCAGAGGAGGAGCAGCGACACAAATTCGGTGGCGAAGCCGGCGAAGAACGTCGCGAGGGACCACAGCACGGAGAACAGGGCGAGCGCCCGCCGGCTTCCGATCCGGTCAGCGAACCAGCCGCTCGGCAGCTGGAGCAGGGCATAGCTCAGGTACCAGGCCGATTGCACCCAGCCCATCTGCGCGGCAAGGTCCGGCAGCTTCAGATCGCTGGCGATTTCCGCTGCCGGGACACTGAGGGCCGCCCGCTGGACGTAGGCGATCGCGGCTGAGACTCCGAGGAATCCCAGCACGGCATAGCGCGCCTCCTCCGACGGGGGCGAGGGGTCTTCGAGCTGTTTGGACATGCAGGGCTCCCGGAGCGTATCATCACCAGTCGCCGACGCTGCCGTCCGGATGGAACACCCGCTGGTGGAGCTCCTGCTGGAACGGGTGCTTGCGGACCTCGTCTTCGTTGATCGTGATTCCCAGTCCCGGTCGGGTGTTCGGCCGGACGATCCGCCCCTTCGCCTCGACTGTGAAACCTTCCTGGACGACATCCTGCCGCCACGGGACATCCTCGTGGACCGTCTCGCAGATCGCATAGCTCGGCTGGGAGAAACCGAACTCGAGCGAGGCGGCCGTGCTGACGGGGCCTTGCGGGTTATGAGGGGCGAGAGCGATGCGATGCGCCTCGGCGAGGGCTGCGACCCGCCGCGCCTCGCTGAATCCCCCGCAGTGCGTGATGTCGAGCTGGCAGACCGCGCAAGCCCGGGCGGCAAACAGGTCCCGGAATGCGGCGAGGTGCGTCACCCGTTCGCCCGTCGCGATCGGCGTCCGGACCGCCGCCGCGATCGCTGCAAGGCCTTCGACGCTTTCGGGCCAGCAGGGTTCCTCGAAGAAGTAGAGGCCATACGGTTCGAGCGCTTTGGCGAACTGCAGGCCCATGGCGGGCGAGGGGCGGGCGTGGCAGTCGACCATGATGTCGATCCCGTCGCCGACCGCTTCCCGCATCGCCGCGACCGCCGCCTCGGCAGTCCGGATCGGCTTCAACCCGTCGAGCGGCATCGTCGGCGGGACCGCCATCGACTTGAACGCCGTGAACCCCGTCGCCACCGCCTGCTGCGCGAGATCAGCGAACCGCTTCGCATCGTCCGCGGCAGTTTCGTAGAAGTCCTCCATCCGCCCACCGCCGAGGTGGCAGTAGGTCCGGACGTAGTCCCGCACCGGGCCTCCCCAGAGCTTCGAGCAGGGGAGTCCGGTGATTTTGCCGAGGATGTCCCACAGGGCAATATCGATTCCCGCGATGGCGGTCGAGCGGACGATGCCGTGCCCGTGCCAGAAGTGCTGGCGGTACATCATCTGCCACAGGTGCTCGATGCGGGTCGGGTCTTCGCCGATCAGCAGTTGCGAGAGGTCTTCAATCGCCGCGACAACGCCGCGGGTGTGCCACTCGAGCGTCGCCTCCCCCCACCCGAAGAGCCCGTCCTGGTCGGTCAGCACCTTGACGAAGATCCAGTTCCGCATCCGCGCGTGGCAGACGAGCGTCTCGATTCTGGTGATTTTCATTTCGGGCGAGGAATGGGTTCGGCTGAAGCGACTACGCCTGATTGAACGACTGCGCAAGCCGTCTACAGCCGAGTCTGGCTGAGGCCGGGGGCGACCGCCAGTCGGCCGGTCGTTGAACTGTGGACGGGTCCATTGATCGCAAGTGCGGGTAACCCTCACCACGCCGTCGTCCTCGTTCACTGCACCATCCGGATCGGGATCTCGACCCGATGGAAGACGTTTCCAGCAGGCCATCGACTCAGCTGCCGCCGCGAAGGCGGTGACTTTCGATATGGGACCGCAGTTCGCTGCTCGCCTCGCCGACTCGACCTGCCTTCAAGGCATCGAGAATGGTCTGGTGGCTGTCGATTCCGTGCGACCACTCCGCCTTCTTGACGCTTTCGCGGAATCGGCGGAAGAAGACCGCCAGCAGGTCGGAGAAGGCCATGAGCGGCGTGAGGCCGCTGCCGCGGACGCCTCCCGAGAAACGGTTTGAGTATCTCTTGGGCCTTCGGTCCGAGGGGAACCTGCTTGTCACGCCCGAGGTAACCGGTCTTGTGCGAACGGGGTGTGTAGAGCCAGACGGCTCCGGTCATGTCGATGTCGGCGGGCCGCATCTGCAGGACTTCGGCCGGGCGCATGCCTGTCAGGAGTTGGAGTCGGCAGATCGCAGCGACAGGAGGCGAAAGGAACAGAAGGGTCGCCTCAACGACTTCTCGCGGAACCGGCTTGACCGGGTCTCGTTCGATGGCCTGAGATCGCCCCCTTCGAAGGCCGGCGACAGCCTACAGGCCATGGAACACCGACGGCGAGATCAGCTCCTCCGAAACAGCCCACTTG
>JAEYWB010000228.1 GCA_023429275.1 Planctomycetota bacterium | reverse complement strand
TCCCCGCCCTTTTGGGGTTCGCCGTCACGCTCGGTCTGACGGCTGGCCTGGCGGATGCCCCCCCCTGGAAGCTCAAGCGACTCGGGACGCGGCCGGCGGCGGAATGGCGCCGCGCCGCCCGGCTTATTGAGAAGACGGGAAAGGAGGATGAACCCCTGTTCGTCCAGAGCGGACTGGGCGAGGGGTTCCTGATTCCACGATCCTTCAACGACGAGCTCTTTCACGACTTCACGGCGTGCCGCCTGGGGCGCTTCTACCTCAAGCGGCCACACCGCCGGTTCGCGCTGCCGTTTCTGTGGGGGCATGCCACCGAGATGGCGGCCTACTTCCAGAGGCAGGTGACCAACTGCCGGGAGACGGCGTCACAGTCCCTCTGGCTGGTCTGTGCCACCGACACCGATCTCAACCGTGCCTCCATGGCGGGAATGGAGCGGATTATCCGCCGGGCCGGAGGACGAGAGCTGGAGGAGCACCGCTTTGCCACGCTCCGCATCGTACGGTATTCCATGGCCGGGACGGGGAAGGAAGAGTGAACCGCTTCGGTCAGCTCGTCGAGTCGCTTGCCGCCCGCCCCCGGTTTTCCGACCTGGCGCGAAGCGCGGTCGAGGGAGGGTTCCGGGAGCATCACGCGCTGATCCGGCGGACGTTTCCGACCGCTCCGGAGTCGGTCCTCGACCTCGGCTGCGGGTCCGGAATCCACGCGCCGGTCTTCGCGGCCGCGAGCTATCTGGGCGTCGACATTCAGGCCCCGTTCATCCGGCGCGCCCTCCAGAAGTCGCCGGGGCACCGCTTCGCCGTCATGGATGCCCGGAAGCTCGCACTACCGGACACCTCGTTCGATGCCGTCCTCCTCTCGGGAGTCATCCACCACCTGCCGGATGTTGACGCTGCACACGTTCTGAAGGAGGCGGCTCGCGTCCTGCGTCCGGAGGGAAGGCTCCTCATGTGGGAGGACATTCCGGCCCGCGGATCCTGGAACCTGATCGGCCGCGCGGTCCATCGGCTCGACGTTGGCGGGATCATCCGCCGGCCGGAGGGATACGCCCGGCTGCTCGAAGGCTCGTTCGAGATTCACCAGGCCGAAGAGTTCCGCAGCGGCTTCATGGACTACGCCGCGTTCCTGGCCCGGCCCCGCCTGAACCCGCGGCCAACATGACGCGACCTCCTCGCGAGGAGGTTTCATTTTCCGAAGGTTCGTTCAAAGCCGACCTGAGCATTTCACCTGTCGAACGTTCGTGATACGAATGCGACAGTGCCGTCACGGCCAAATTGCATTCCCCGAGGTTCACTGATGAAGCCGTTTCCAGTCGCTCTCCTGCTTTGCTGTCTCGTTCAATCTGCTGGCGCTCAGGACGCGCCGAAGAAGGCGACCATCGACGGGACCGAGCCCGGATTCGTCGAGCTGACATTCGACGACCTCGTCAACGTGAACGGTGACCCGGACACGTGGTCGACGAAAGACGGAATCATCCACTGCAAGGGGACGCCGGTCGGGGTGGCCCGGACGAAGAAGAAGTACACGAACCTCGAGCTCGTCATCGAATGGCGGCATCTCAAGCCGGCGGGTAACTCGGGCGTGTTCATGTGGACGACCGAGGAATCGCTCGCGGTCCTGAAGCCCAACCAGTTGCCGAAGGGGATCGAGGTCCAGGTCCTCGATCACGGCTATGCCGAGAAATACGAGAAGTCGACCGGAAAGAAGGGGGACTGGTTCTCGACCAACGGCGACGTCTTCCCGGTCGGCGTGAAGCTGACGCCGTTTCCCCCGCTCTCGCCGAGCGGCGAGCGGAGCTTTCCCCGGAAGAACCTCAGCAAGGGTTCGCCGGAGTGGAACCACTACTACGTCCGCGCGATCAACGGCGAAGTGCGGCTGTGGGTCAACGGTGAAGAGGTCTCGGGAGGGACGGGCGCCGATCCGAAGAGCGGGTACATCTGCCTCGAGTCGGAAGGCTCACCGGTCGAGTTCCGGAACTTCCGAATCCGCGAGCTGCCTTAAGCAGCAGCATCACCCGTAGAGCACGCACCGCGGCTTTGAGAAGTCGTGGTCGCGGGCGACGGCGATCATTCGCTCGACGATCTTCCGACCTCCAGACGGGCCCGGCTCGATCGAGTTCGCGTAGTCTTCCTGCCCCGCGAACAGCGTCCGGAGGTCGACGACCGGCACCCCGCGGCGGACGGCGGTCCTCACGATGATGTCGTTGTAGACGCACAGGCCGACGACCGAGGATTGCTGCTGAACGGGGATCGCGAAGTTCGGGTCGTAGATCGTGCAGACCGTCGTCGGAAGCTTTTTCGCAAGGACCCTGGCGATCATCTGTTCGTATCTGCGGCGGAACTTGTCGCGGAGATCCCCCAGCTTGAGGGCCCCCTCCGCGACGCTCTTGACCGGCTGCATCAGGACGCTCGCGTTGCCCAGTGCATCGTTGCCGCCGATGCTGAGAAACAGGTGCGTCGCGTCCGCCGGGACGGTCTCGAGCTGCCTTGCGACGTCGTCTGTCGTGTCGCCGTCGACCGCTCGGAGAGTCCCCTTCCATCCCGTCGGAAGACTCTTCTGGAGCTGCTCGATCACGGACGGCCCGGTCCCGACGTAGACCTTGTTATCGAAGATCGAGTCGCCAAGCAGAACAAGGTGCTTTACGGGTTCTCCCGCTCCTTCGGCGTTTCCCGCCAGGGCGGTTGCCGCCAGCCCCATCGCGCCCGCCATGACCTGCCTCCGATGAAGGGGCATCACGATCTCCCGTCGTTGCGATCACCTCGCCGACGCTGGCCGGCCTATCAGTCGACGGACTGCTGCCAGCGATTCCAGATCGGCCGCGATCGCCAGACGCACTGAACTCGAACCCGAGCCATGACAAACGGTTATCTTACCGGCTGTCCTGCCGGTCTGGAGCGCTGGAGAGCCTGAAGCTCCCGCTTCCACGAAGCTTCGCCCCCCGAGAGGAGCCGCGCGACGAACGAGTGGACGGGGTAGACGTAGCGGCCAGCCCAGAGCAGCGGCTGACCCAGGCGCAGGAGGCCGGTGCGGCGGTTCGGTGAGGGACCGTCCCCCTTGCGAAGAGCGATCGGATCCCAGAAGTACCGCCCGTCGTGCAGGTAGAGGCCGGCGTCGACAAAGAACCGGTCATCGCCTGAATACTTGAGGTTCGACGCCAGGTGAGTCGGCTGATAGGGCTCGACGAAAAAGAACGGAGAGTGGGTGATCAGGAAGCCGCCGGGCCGAAGCCACCTGGCGAATTCTCGAACCATGTCGGGCGGGGACGGGAGATGCTCCAGGACGTCGAGGCAGATGACGACGTCATACTCCCCCGCGGCAATCTGGTCGGTGCTGGTCACCCGCGAGACGCTGACGCCGTTCATTGTGAAGACTTTTTCGCCGAACGCCGCGGCGTCGTCTGAGGGCTCGAGGAACGTCACCCGACAGCCGGCCAATGCCAGGAAGGCGCTGTCAAACCCCATTCCGTCTCCGAAAGCAAGGACACGCGGGGCTTCCAGCTTTTCCTTCTTAAGGAACTTCGCGATCCACTGCCGCATGGCGTTCTTGAGCGGGCTGCGGTTCCAGACGGCGCAGGCGGGGAGAAACGCCTTGGTCTTCTCGTAGAACTTCCCCATGTTGTCGGACCAGACGTGCGGCTCCAGTCCGAACGCCCGGGCGTCGCGCGTGACGTTGGCGCCGCTGCGGTCGAGCTCTTCGATCAGGTTCCGGATCACCGTCTCGCGAGGCTCACCGCAGGCCTCGGCCAGAAGCGAGATCAGGGCCTCGTTGTCATTGAGCGGCGGGAAGAGGCCGGACGGCATGGCGGAATCCAGGTCTCAAGGAAGCGGTCGGATCAGAGAGGCTCAGGCGCGTCGCGCCCAGAGCATGCCGGTCTGCAGCAGGTATCGGTCGAGCAAGGTGCGGTGAATCTCCACCTTATAGCCGGCGGACTCGAGCCGTTTGACGATCCGCCTGTGGTCATGAGAGGGATGAATCTCGTGGAACTCGAGGGCAATCCGGGAGATCCTGGCGAGCGTCTCGTCACGGACGGAATCGAACAGGGCGTATTCTCCCCCTTCGCAGTCGACCTTCAGAAAGTCGACCTTCTCGATCCCCTCCGACTGCAGGACGTCGTCGAGGGTTCGGCACGGACAAGCCACCTTGACCGGGGCCTGCTGCTCCTTCGGCCACAGGAGCTTGATGAGTCGTTGTCCCCACCGGGCGGGCTGAAAAGCGGCGGCGTGCGTGACGCCGTTGAAACCGGGATACTCGAGAAGCTCAAGGGTTCCAGGCTGATCGCTGATCGCACAGCGGACAACGGTAACGTTCTTGATTCCGTTGAGGCGGAGGCTGTCTTCCATGCACTCGGCGACGTTCGTCGGCTCGACCGACACCACCCGAGCGACCTGCGGTGCCGCCCAGAGCGCGAAGAGGCCGATGTTTCCACCGATGTCGACCACCGTGTCCGTCGGGCGGAGCTCGAAGCCGGGCCGGCTGTAGGCGCCGTTCCGGAAGATCTCCTTCATGATGTAGTTGGCGCACCCAAGCTGCTGCCGTGACTTTAAGGCAAGTTTCAGCCCGTTCGGGAGCGGGACAACGACGGGAGGAGGGAGGGTGCCGGAGGCTTCCATGACGATGGGACCTGGCCTCTGATGTCCGGAGGGGGACGTCTCGCCCACTGGCCCGCCCCTTGATCGGGGTCGGTTCGCGGTCGGACGGCCTGAGATCGACGAGTTTCCCCCACTGTGTCGCGAAGCGGGGGCCTCGTCCAGTATCGCCCGATCGATCACCGGAAATTGAGCCGAGCCGGCCGATACGCCCGTTCGATTCGGAACCGCAAACCCCTCCGGGAGTGCGCGAGGGGAGACGAGTCAATCAAAAACGCCTGCTGAGGCGCCAGATGGCCACGGTCCCTTTTCCGACATTCCCTCAAATCGGAACAACTCGCACGCGTCCCGGATAGCTCTCACGGCCCTACAGATCCTCATAGCGGACACTGAACGTGTCCCCATCGCTGAACCGGCCGGACTTCAGGCCCTTCACGAACCACCGGACCCGCTGTGCGGAGGTGCCGTGCGTGAATGAATCGGGGACGACCTGGCCACGCGACCGCTTCTGCAGGCGGTCGTCGCCGATCTGCTCAGCCGCATTCATCGCCTCTTCGACGTCCCCCTCCTCGAGCATGCGATGTTTTTTGTTGGCATGATGCGCCCAGACGCCCGCAAGGAAGTCGGCCTGAAGCTCGAGCCTGACGGAGTACTGGTTGTAATCCGGCTGCCCCTGGCGCTGGTGAACCTTGTCGGAGATCCCCGTCAGGTTCTGTACGTGGTGCCCGACCTCGTGGGCAATCACGTACGCCTGTGCGAAGTCGCCGTCGGCCATGAACTTGTCCCGCATCTCGTCATAGAAAGCGACGTCGAGATAGACCTTCTCGTCCCCGGGGCAGTAGAACGGCCCCATCGCCGACTCGCCGAGACCGCAGGCCGAGCGGGTCCGCTCACGGAACAGGACGAGCTTCGGGAGCTGGTACTGGCTGCCATCCTGGCGGAACAGCTCCGTCCAGACCTCCTCGGTCGAGCGGAGGACCCGTTTGACGAAGCTGACGAGCTGTTCTTCCTCGGGGGTCGTCTCGAACTCGACGACTTCATCCGGCC
>JAEYWB010000961.1 GCA_023429275.1 Planctomycetota bacterium | reverse complement strand
CCCGACCAGGGGCGGCGCAATCGCGGCAATCGTCGGCTGTTTCTCGAGAAGTTCGAGGGCGGCCCCGAGCCCGGGAGGAAGAATCCGCGCGTCGGAGTTCAGGAGGACCAGGTTTTCGCCGGTCGCCTGGGCGAAAGCGATATTGTTGGCGCGGGCGAAACCGAGGTTCGATTCCAGCGTCGTCAGCTGGACCCGCGGAAACTCCGACCGGACCAGGTCCGCCGATCCGTCGCTGCTCCCGTTGTCGACGACGATCACCTGGGCTTTCGGGAGGAATTCCTCCACAGAAGCCAGGCAGTCCCGCAGAAGCGGCCCCTCGTTGCGGCTGACGATGAGGACGGAGAGGGACACGTTCGAACCTGTCGGAACGGGACTTCGTCCCTGGCTCGCCCCGGTCGAGGCGTGAGACGCCGGGCCACGACCGGGCAGTCCACCCGGCCGGGTGCGCAGTTTCTCCCCTGGGCGGGAAGGGCGTACCGACCGCATCGGCGGCACCCCCGGGCCGGCTTGAGGGAATCTGGAAGTTCCAGGGGAATTCCCGGGGACGGCTCAGCACCGGAACCGAAGCGGCCCGACGTTCCGACTTGGGGGTTGAGGCCACGACAAACTCGAGCGAACTGCAGGGCCGGCCGGAAAAGAGGCGCGCGGCCGGCCATCGGCATGACAGAGTTGACGAACGCCCCCTCTGATCAGGCCTCAATGCCCCCCTTCCATTCCGAGACCGTTCGGCTCCCTGCGGGCCGGCCCGTCAGCGCCGCCGCTGCGGGAGTCGACCACGGCGATGAGCCGGTGGTGCTCCGTTTCCCGGAACGGGGCCGCCTCGATCGCCGCGACACCGAAGCTCAGGCAGACAAGCCTCTCTGGATTCATGGATACCGGGGGAAGAGATCGTTCGACATCGCGGCAGGGAGCCTCCTCGCCCTGGCCCTGATGCCGGTCGCCTTCCTGGTCGGTTCGATCCTGCTCTTCTTCAGCGGCGGCCCCGTTCTTGACCGGACAGCGGCTGTCGGCCACGACGGCCGGAGCTTCCCCCGTCTTCGCTTCTGGCCCCGAGGTCGCCTCCGGCGCTCCGAATCCCTGGGGCAGGAAGACGAAGGATCGCAACAGATCCTTCCGCTGTTCGAAGCGGAGTCGGTCCCGCGAACCCGCTTCGGCCGGTTTCTGCACGACACGGGCCTGGAACGGCTCCCGGAGCTCTGGAACGTGCTCAGGGGAGACCTGGCTTTGATCGGTCCCGCCGCGCGGACGTCAGACGATAACGAAGAGGCCTCCCCGTCCCACCCTCGCTGGGAGATCAAGCCCGGCTTCGTCTGGGTCTCGCGACCAGAGGCGGAAGATGAAGCGGTCATGCGCTACGTGGCGACGCAGGGGATCTGGACCGACCTGAAGATTCTGGCATCCGCAGGGTGGCGTCTCCTGGGCCGTGCCTTCAGGCGTGAGGCTGTCGCAGGGGGATGACCTGAGGGGCGTCAGGCCGGGCTCGGTGCGGTCCGAGCCGGAGCTCCCGCCCCCATTGCCAGGAGAACCCATCCGGCGATGAACAGAACACCGCCGAACGGCGTAATCGCTCCCAGGACAGTCTTGCCCGAGAGGACAAGGGCATACAGGCTGCCGGAGAACAGGAGGATTCCCAGCAGCAGGCACCACGCTGCCGCCGCCGTCAGGCTGCTGCGGCGACGACCGAGCAGGATCCCTGCGGCAATGATCCCCAGGGCGTGCGTCATCTGATACTCGGCCGCGGTCCGGAAATCGGCGAGATACTTTCGGGCCGCGGGGACTTCTTCCCCGACGACGACTCGGGTCTGCCCCGAGTACATCCTGGCGAGTTCCTTATCGAGGCGGTGAGCCGCAAACGCTCCCAGGCAGACCGCCAGCCCCGCCAGAATCGCCCCCGTACGAACCCACGCCACTCCGCACCGGGTCTCCCGCTCGTCGCCGCTCCCGCACTCATTCGTCATCGTCAGTACCTTCTTCGCCACTTGTGCCGTGGCCGTTCCCGTTCGAATCCCCCGTCTCGGCGATGAACCGGTAGCCGGTGCCGCGGACGGAAACCAGGTGCCGCGGATTGGCGGCATCGAGCTCGATGTACTTTCGCAGGCGCATCACGAAGTTGTCGATGGACCGGGTCGTGATCTCCGCGCTCTGGTCCCAGACATCCTTGAGAATCTGTGACCGCGAGAGCACCTCGCCCGGGTGCTCCAGGAAGTATTTCAGCAGCTGCATCTCCATCCGGGTGAGCTGGTTGACCGTTTCGCCGACCCGGACCTCGTAGGTTCGCGGGTTGACCTCGACGTTCCGGAACCGGAACGGTCCGGTCTGGGCGGACGGGGTCGGAGCGACGCCAATCCCCATCCGCTCGTTCCGCTCCAGGAGGTTGCGGCAGCGGCTGAGGAGCTCGGGCAGGGCGAACGGCTTCGTCATATACTGATCGACGCCGACATCGAACGCGTGTGCACGATCCTCGCTGAGGCTCCGGGCACTGAGGACCAGGATCGGAACATGCCGCGACTTCTCCCGGATGGCCCGGCAGATCTCGTAGCCGCTCATCCCGGGTAGCATCAGGTCGAGAACGACCAGGTCGATCTCCGGCGCGTCGTCGGCAAAATGCGCGAGTGCGGTCGGTCCGTCGCGGCAGACGATGGGGGCGTACCCTTCCTGCTCGAAGTTGAATTTGAGCCCGCGCGCAATGGAATCCTCGTCCTCGACGACCAGGATGCGTTTTCGATCACTCATCCGCGTGTCCCCGCCGCCACTTTGCCTTCCGTTTCATTCGCTCCGGGCCACTCTTCCGCGATGACAGCCGGCTCCGCCGCGGCGAACCGGGCGCCGGGAATCTCCAGTTCGAAGGTGCACCCCTTCTGGCCATCGGCGCGGTCGACGACGTGGATCCATCCCTTCAACCGCCGGAGGAGAGTACTGACGATATACAGCCCCAGGCCGGTTCCCTTCCGGGTCCGCTGGAGCTCGCTTCCTCCGCGATAGAAGATCTGAAAGATCTTCTTGCGGTCTTCGTAGGGGACAGCTTCCCCGTTGTTCGTGATCCGCAGCCGCGCCCGCCCGCCGATCAGCAGGCCCGACACGTGGACCCGCGGCGGCTCTCCACCGTACTTGACCGCGTTGTCGAGCAGGTTCGACAGGATCATGCGGACGACGATCCGTCGAGAATGGACCACCATCGGAGCAATGTCGAGCGAAAACGTCTCGGCCGCGATGACGCCGTGATGCAGAGAGCTCGATTCCGAGCACTCGCGGACGAGGTCTCGCAGGTCGATGTCCTCGGTCATCTCGTTGGCACCGATGGCATCGAGACGGCCGACTTCGAGGAGCTGATTGATGAGCTGGTCGAGCCGGCCGAGTTCCGCCTCCATCGTTGCATGGAACTCCTCGCGCCGATCGGCGTCGAGGTTCCGCATCCGGAGCGTCTGGAGATAGAGCTGCAGCGCGGCAATGGGGGACTTGAGCTCGTGAGTGACACTATCGACAAAGTTCGCCTGGCGGTGGTTGAGACGGATCTCTTTGATCGTCAGGACGAGCCAGACGATGATTCCGGCGAGGGCCAGGGTGAAAGCGAGGACTCCGACCGTCAGAGCGGTCCACTGCGCGCCGCGGGCGAGGACGATGATCCAGCAGACCATCAGCGTGATATTGAGCGCCATCACGCAGGCGCTCAGATAGATCGGCAGATGAAACGTGCTGCGTCTGCGGAAGATGTCCATGTGTCCCGCCCTTGTCGGCCGGATCGACGGACCGGCCATGGCCTGTGCAGTATAGAGGATTCTGCCCGGTCGCGAGTGAATCGAATGCCGAAGGCCGGACGACACGGACCGGCGGCAGACTCGAGCCCGCCGCATCGCGGCTGCTGGACGCCCGCCGTTCTCCCGCATACTGTCCCCGCTGGGAGACCTCGCCCTTGAGCGGCGGGGCAACCATCCATTGAACCTAAGAAACAACTTTCGGAGAGACGGACGTGCCTGAGGCGGAAGTTCTGGAAGCCAACAGCAAGCTCCTCGCGGCCATCGACAAGGGAGATTGGGACGAGTACGCCAAGCTCTGCTGCGAGACGATCACCTGCTTCGAGCCGGAAGCGAACGGCCACCTGATCGGCGGCCTGCCGTTCCACAAGTACTATTTCGATCTCCCCGCCAGCAATTCTGTCCGGCAGTCTTCGATGGCGTCGCCGCACGTCCGGATGCTCGGCGAAACAGGCGCGGTGCTGACCTACGTCCGGCTGGTCCAGAAGACCGGAGCGGATGGCGCGCCGACCACGTCGGCGTCGAACGAAACGCGGATCTGGCAGAAAACTCCGGACGGCTGGAAGCACATCCATTTCCACCGCAGCCCGTGTTAGGAAAATGTCCGGCACCGATCAGGCGCGACTGGCATGCGAGCGGATCTGGCGAAGCGGCGTCGCAGCGGTTGATTCGCGACGGCTGGTCCGCCAGTCACTCGTGGCCCGGCCGTCCGAAGTGGTGGTGTGTGGAGTCCCTTACCCGGTCTCCAGCCACTCCCGGGTGCTGGTCGTCGGCGCCGGAAAGGCCGGCGCCGGGATGGCGGAAGGGGTCGAGGACGTCTTCGCTCCAGTGCTGGCCCCCAGCCGGATCTCCGGCTGGGTCAATGTTCCGGCGGACTGCGTCCGTC
>JAEYWB010000949.1 GCA_023429275.1 Planctomycetota bacterium | reverse complement strand
GTCTGCGATCGCTTCGGTCATGCCCGGCAGGTTCATGAGCATGTTGCGCTGCTGGACCCCGTCGAGGTCGAGCGTGGCGATCGTATTGATGTTGAGCTTCCCCGACTCGTCGATCAGCCCGTACCGGACCTGCCGGAAGGCGCCGTCGGTCTCGACCGGGGCGACGATCGAGAACCGGCCGGTCGAGCGCGGGGTCGGCCCCTGCTGCTGGAGGACTCCCGCGAAGGCGGCGGGGTTCTGGTAGGTGTTGGCCGAGATGTTCTCGTCGGGGAGGCCGAGGATGGCGGCGGCGTACTCGACTCCGGATTCGGCGAACGCGCGGGTCTGGGCGTCGCGGCCGGCCATGATGGTCGCCTCACGCTCCATGATCATCGTCTCGGTGAAGGTCGCCACGCCGAGGGAGAGGAGGACGATGACGACAAGAACGACAACGAGCGTGCTGCCGCGGCGAGGGCGTTGCCGGCGTGGAGTCGAGGAATGCATGCGGCGCGTCGGGAGAAGGACGGAGGCCGGCCGCGGTCCATCCCGGGCCGTAAACTCCCCAGGCAGCCTACCCCAGGCAAGAATCGGAAACCAAGGGATTCCGGAGTCGGCTTCAGCGAGCCTTCAGTTCCATTCTTCGAAACAACCGTGTCGTCGCAGCGCGTCAGCGGAGCGCGGTTCGAGGTAGCGCATGGCCTGACTGCGTCCGGTCAGTTCATCGTGCCGAAGCGGTCACCATTCGCCAGATCCGCGTCCTCCGCCGCTGCAAGGGCCATCTGACCCTGCTTCCAGGCGCGGTAGAAGGCGAATGAGAATCCGGCCGTCAGCATCGCGGGCATCGAGAGCATGAACAGGATGCTGTACATGTATGCCTTCGGCCGAAGGTTCTCCTCTTCGGTCGCCTGCTTCGATTCGTTCGCCAGCTTGCAGAGCGGACAGGCCATGGCCGGAGCGGCAGCCGAACCCGCCAGGAGGGCGAAGGCAAAAGAGGCGGCGAGAAGCGGACGGCGCATCATCGACTCCGGACAATCAACCAGGACTCGGACCATTCCACGGACCGTGGTACAGCATCCAGAAGATGATGACTCCGGTCACCGAAACGTACAACCAGATCGGGAAGGTCACCTTCGCGATCCGGCGGTGGGCGATCCACTGCTGCCGATACGCCCGGTAGAGGGTAATCGACGCCAGGACGGGGACCACCGCAGCCAGAATGATATGGCTGAACAGGATCGTCCGGTAGACCGTCAGCACCGTTCCCGTCCCTGCGAACCGGCGGGAGGACTCGCCCGTATAGTGTTTCAGGGCAAAGTGATACGTGAGGTAGGTCGACAGGAAGGCGATCGAGACCAGGAAGGCGAACACCATCATCCGCTTGTGCAGGTCGACCTTTCCTCTCTTGATCGCCACGAAGCCGCTCAGGAGGAGGAACGTCGCCAGGCCGTTGAGGGCGGCGTTCGTTCCCGGGAGACGGGACACCCACGCGGGCAAGGCCCCCATGCCGGGAGCCGCGGGCGACGTTTCTCCGAGTCCCGCCGGCGGACTGGTCGTGATCGCGACCGGAGCCGATGCAAGCTGCTGACCCGGACGGGCCGGCTTGTTCTTCTGCGGCGTTTCCCGCCGGCCCTGCAGGACGAGCTTCAGGGTCGCGATCTCGTCGTCGCTCTCCCCGTGATACCAGCCCTGGATCTTCCCGTTCTCATCGACGTGGATGAGGTGCATGTCGTGAGCGAACTGCATTCCCGGCAGCCCGCGCTTGTCTCGCCAGAACGGGACCTTGAAACCTTCGCGGATGAGCTGCGAAACCTCTTTCTCGGTCCCGGTCAGAAACAGCCAGTCATCGGGATTCGGAGCGTAGATATTCGCGAAGTTCTTCATCAGCTCCGGCGTGTCGTGCTCCACGTCGACCGTGATGCTGACGAAACGGGTGTTCCAGGGGTGCTTCTTCTTCTCGGTGTCGAGTTCCTTGATGAGCCGGCGAATCCGGGAGCACATCGCCGGGCACTGCTCGACGCACCGGGTGAAGATAAAACTTGCGACCCAGGGGCGCCCGAGGAGATCCTTGCGGGTGACTGTTCGCCCGTCCTGGTCGATCAGCGTAAAGTCGTCGACGTGCTCGGGATCCCACACGCGGCGATCGCCCGATTCGTTGAGGGGAGTCGTCGGAACCGGAACGTAGGCGGATGGCTGCTCCGCAGGACTTTCGGCGGTCGGCGCCTCGGGAGTCCCCTTCGGTCCCTTCTCTTCCCCCCACGTCGCCGGTGCGAGCAGGAGAAACAGCGCCGCCAGGAGGCAGAGACTGCCGAGCGAGGGACGGCTCCCGCGAGGGGCGAGGCCGGATCGGGAAAACATCATCGCCGACATGGATTGGAACAGATCCGCGGAGCCAGACTGCACGTTCGGATCCCCGGCAACGTCGCACAGGGAACCGACAACTATACGCTTTCCTCCCCCCCGTTTTCATGCCGTCCGCTCCCGGGAAGAGCGAGTCTCAGAATCAGGGACAGCGGAACCGTTAAGGAGATCGGCGGCGGGAACGAACGAGGAGAGCCGGGATGGCCCGAGCCGCTCAGCGGATCAACGCTCCGGGGCGGAATTTCGGCGGGATCGCTCGCGAAACGGCTCCGAACAGACGTACATTCCCCAGACATTCCCCGCAGGGCATGCTGTGAACAAACCAACAGGGCTGCGGGTGTCGTGTCGAGGATGGCCGATGTGGAATGGGAACAAATGGCCTAGGGCCCAGGGGCTAGAGCCTAGGGCCAGAGAGGCTTTCGCACACGCGCCGACCGTTCGTGTCTCCGGCCCTGGGCCCTGGGCTCTAGGCCCCAGGCTCTTCCTCGCCCTCGTCCTCTGCTTCGCCGCGGTCGCTCCGGCCCAGGCGGGGATCGAATACCAGAGATCCTTGTGGGGGTTCGCCGGAAAC
>JAEYWB010000907.1 GCA_023429275.1 Planctomycetota bacterium | reverse complement strand
CGAAGGCTTCCTGAGACCTGCCGTGACATTTCCCACGGCCTGCGAAGCAGACCATCGAACGCCCTTGCGCACGGCGATTGACTCGGGATCAGCCACCGTGAACGTCGTCGCGCGTGTGGACCTCCGCGTCGGCTCTTGATCGCTCACGGCTCCTTCGAGATCAGCCGCAGCACGGCGGCTGGTACGCCGGTTGCTGATCCCGTGACGGGACACCGTGGTTCTCGATGCGATCCTCTCAATCTCCGGGGATGCGAGAAGCCATCGATGCGGGTTGCCGTTTTGTGGATTGGGGGGACGATGCGCGCGCGAACGAATCGCGTCCAGGGCAGCAGCGAGTCCTGCCGTAACGCCTCCCGCGTGGTGACCGCTGCTGCCACATCTCGCCACGCCAGCCGCAAGGCCGGTCTCCTGTTCGTCAGCGATCAGTCGAAGGGAATCCTGAGACAACGGCGAGGGCGTTCGTTCTGCTATGTCGGCCCGTCAGGGCGAGTGCTTCGTTCCGTCTCTGTCCTGGAACGGATTCGCAAGCTCGCAATCCCTCCGGCCTGGGAAAACGTCTGGATCTGCAGCAGTGCCAGGGGACACATCCAGGCGACAGGGACCGATGCCCGGGGCCGCAAGCAATACCGCTATCACGCCGACTGGACGGCGCACCGCGGCACCACCAAGTTCGACCGCCTGGAGAAGTTCGTCCGCTTCCTCCCACGGATTCGTCGGCGGGTCGCCCGTGACCTGCGACGGAAAGGGATCCCCCGTGAGCGGGTCCTGGCGGCGGTCGTGCACCTGCTCGAGCGGACGCTGATCCGTGTCGGCAACGACGAGTACGCCCGCACGAACCGCTCCTACGGCGCGACGACACTCCGGAAACGCCATGTCTCCGTTCGCGGATCTCTCGTCCGGCTGGAGTTTCAGGGAAAGAGCGGTGTCCGGCACGAACTGGCGCTGCGGGACGAGCGGCTCAGCGAGATCGTGAGAACCTGTCAGGACCTTCCAGGTCAGGACCTCTTCGAATACGAGGATGTCGACGGCGTCCGCAAAGTCCGCTCGACGGACGTCAACGACTACCTGCGTGAGATCTCCGGCGCGGACTTTACGGCCAAGGAGTTTCGGACCTGGGCGGGAACGGTGCTCGCGGCGCGAGCCTTGAACGAGATCGGCCCGGCAGAGACTCGGACCGATTTCCGGAGACGCGTTTCGGAAGGGGTGCGGCGGGTCGCGGCCCAGTTGGGAAACACACCCGCTGTCTGCCGGGGAAGCTACATCCATCCTGCGATCATCGAAGCCTACGAGCTTCAGCGACTGCCGAAGGTTGCCGTTCGGAAGTCGGCGTTTGCCGGCTCGGCGGACCTCTCGGCGGAGGAAAGGTGGGTGATCCGGGTTCTGCGACAAGCTTCGCTGAAACCGAAACCGGCCGAACGGGCGGGGATTCGCCGCCGCGATGCCCGCAGTCGTCGGCACGCCTCCAGCCGCTGAATCCTGTCGTCTCAACCACGGCCCCGCCGGGGCCTCTCACCGGAGATCGCTCTCATGGTCACGCTCGTCATCGACATCGGCGGACGAAACGTCAAGGTCTGGCGGGGAAGCCAGAAGGACAAGTTCAAGTTCCCCACCGGCCCGGACATGACCGCCGCAGAGTGTGTGCGACAGGTCCGCAAACGCGTGAAAGACTTTCGGTTTGATCGAGTCAGCGTTGGCTATCCGGGAGACGTCATGCATGGGATTCCCAGCAAGGAGCCGGTCAATCTCGGGGGGAAATGGGTCGGCTTCCGGTTCGAAGACGCCTTCGAATGCCCGGCTCGCGTTATGAACGATGCCTGTCTTCAGGCGCTCGGAAGCTACGAAGGAGGACGCATGCTCTACCTCGGACTGGGGACGGGGGTCGGCAGTGCCTTCCTGATCGACGGGAAGATTGTTCCGCTGGCCCTTGGTCACCTGGCGATCCTCCGAGGGGGGACCCTCCATGATCACATGAGCCGCGAGGGGCTCGAAAAGCGCGGCAACCGGAAATGGCAGAGAAGCGTCACAGCAGCGGTGCCGATCCTGAAGGAAGCGTTTCAGGCAGACTACCTCGTCCTTGGCGGAGGGAACGCCAAGCACGTCAAAACCGTCCCCGAGGGGGCACGGCGAGGAGGAAACAGGTTCGCCTTCCTCGGCGGCCTGCGGCTTTGGGAGGACTCGGCCTCGACGGGAGAGACCGCGGCCTCGTCGGCGTCAGCCGATCCCGGTCCGAATGGCCCGGTCATTCCGATCCCTCGGCAATGCTCGTGAGTCCATCTGGAACAGACACGCGTTGGCGGTGGCTACGTTCTGGAACAACTTCTGCTGAGCTTGCCTGCATCGCAGGCGGAACAACGTTTGTGTTTGTCAACCGAAACAGGAGACCGCTCATGTCGGAAGCACAGACCACGACGGATCATGCCACGATCAAGCAGTGGATCGAAGAACGTGGCGGTCAACCGGCCAGTGTGGTCGGTACGGGGACAGAGAACGAAGCAGGAGTCCTGAGAGTCGATTTTCCGCCGGATGACGAGCGGCTCGAGGAGATCGATTGGGATGGCTTCTTCGAGAAGTTCGACCAGGAGGGGCTGGCTTTCCTCTACCAGGAGGAGACCAGTGACGGTGAGACGAGCCGCTTCTGCAAGTTCATCCGAAAACCCCGCTGAACTTGTTCTCGGATATCCGTAACCTTCGCGGACTGCCAGGGGAGGCAGTTCACATGCTGCGTGTCGCGGCGGTACTCAAGCGGCGGAGCGTTTGCAGCGGTGGGGCCGCCTTGCTTCTTCAATGGGATTTCTCGGACGGGCTTAGCTGATCGGCAGCGGTGACGCAGGCCGTTCATCCGGCGATCAAGGCGCGATTTTGACCTTCGGTCCTCGCGCCAGGGGCTGCAGCGTATTGACACATGGCCGCAGGGGGGCTGAAGTGGAAAACGGCGGCCAGGGGCGATCAGGGCGGTCGTTTCGGGCGAGACTTTCTTCCAGCGGAAGTGGGCCAAAGTATGCTGAGTCAGATGACGTTTGGGATTACCGCGTTTGAGCGACCGCGGCACCTGGAGATCACCGTCGCATCCATACTGAAACGCTACCCGGGCGCGCGAATCGTCGTGGCGGACAACGGCAAGCTCCGGGCCCGGCTTCCGGAGCAGGTCCGGGTCCTGGAGCTTCCGTTCGACTGCGGGCTCTCTCGCGCGCGGAATGCCCTGATCGATCATCTGCAGACTCCCTACCTGATGCTGCTCGACGACGACTTTGTCTTCACGGACGAGACGCGCATCGAGCGGTTCTGGCAGATCCTCGAGAGCGATCCGGAGGTTGGCTGTGTCGGGGGAGCAGTCCGAGGGGTCGCCGGAACCCTCAGCTCCTACTCGATGGATATCGAGGTGTTCCGCAAATCCATGATCGTCCGGGAGGTCTGCCACCGGAAGCGGGTCACCCCTTCGGGAATCGCTTACCACCTGTGCGATATGGTCTGGAACTTTGCGCTCTTCCGCCGCGAGATGCTGGCGCGGCACCGGTGGCACGACAACCTCAAGGTCGGGGAGCACGCCCCCTATTTCCACGAGGTCAAACTGGCGTCGGAGTGGCGGGTCGCCTTCTGTCCCACGGTCGTCTGCTTTCATGCGACGGGGGACCGCTCGGATCACTACCTCGAGCACCGCAGGAGGGCCGGGAAGCTCTTCCACGGATACCTTCACAGCAAAGGTCTCGAACGGCTGCGGCGTGAACCGGGGCAGAGTGCCTATCCCGACCAGTTCGAGACGCGGCCGAACATTGTGGTGCTCGGCGTGGGGCACTCGGGGACGACCGTTCTTTCCAAGATGCTGCATCGGGCCGGTTGGGCGGCGTCGGACGCCGACCAGCCTTTCGGTGAAAGCGTCCGCATTCGCAGGCTGAACCAGTTCGCGGAGAGGCATGGTCATCTCCCCGCCCCCCTCGCTCGCAAGGTCGTCGCCGAGCTT
The DNA here is from genome assembly GCA_023429275.1 of Planctomycetota bacterium. Classification (GTDB taxonomy): domain Bacteria; phylum Planctomycetota; class Planctomycetia; order Planctomycetales; family Planctomycetaceae; genus Planctomyces_A. The sequence goes on along the minus strand of JAEYWB010000907.1, from coordinate 447 downwards.
CCCCGTCCGTGGGCGATCAAGGACCCGAGGTTCGTGTCGACGCTGCGGCTGTGGCTCCCGTACTTCCGCGAATCGGAAAACCCTCCCGCCTTGCTGCGGATCGTCCGGGATCTCGCGGCGACGGCGGCCAGCTATCGCCGCCGCGGCTACCAGGGGGATCCGGTGGTCAGGGTGTCGGAGCTCAACCGGCTTGCCCAGCTGGAGTACGAGAACTGGCCGTGGCAGCGGAGCACGATCCGCTATGAGGACCTCGCTCACGCGGTGCCGCTCTTTTCTCCCGCCCGTGCCGCCCTGGGGGCATCGCGTCCGGTGACGGAGGCTGAACCGAGGGAAACGTCCCAGGGGGAGGGGAGTCCGGATCTCGAACGGAGGCGACAGAATGACTTGAACGGATCATCGGCGTCGGACGCGACGGCCAGCCGGTTCGCGGACGGGTCGACCATGACG
>JAEYWB010000187.1 GCA_023429275.1 Planctomycetota bacterium | reverse complement strand
GCTCGATCAGCGTAAAGCCGGAAGTCCGGCGGGACCGCGTCCGCATGCCTTGCCTGCCCGGAGAGAGGGGGTACGTCCGGCCCACAACCACCGGCGGACCACTGCCCGCCCCGAAAGCACATGCAGTACCTGAAGAGGCCCGGAATCCATTTTTCCCGTGCCGGGAGCAATTTCCCATACGGAAGCGGTATGTTAGCTCGCTAATAATCTGTCGACTCCGTGCGCAGCGGACAGGGCCGGCGGAAAAACCACCGACGACGGACATTTTGCGTTCACCGGAGGAATCCGGTTCCGCGTGTGAATCCGGTCGCCCGACTGCGGTTTCAGACTCTCGGAAGCCTGACAGTGACGGCCGACGCCAGTTCCAGGCTGACAATGACCCTGTCCGTGACCTCGTCCCCGGCACCCGCGATGTCCTCTGAAACCTCTTTTGACGTGGAAGTGTTTTTCGACGGGGCCTGTCCGCTTTGCCGTCGGGAGATCGTGATGTTGTCCCGCTGGGACAAGAAGCGGCGAATCCGGTTCACCGACATCGCCTCGCCCGGATTCGATGCGGCGGCCCTCGGCCGTTCCCACGGGGAACTGATGGCCGAGATCCATGGCCGACTCCCCGACGGAACCTGGATCAAAGGGGTCGAGGTCTTCCGGCGGCTTTATCGCGCCGTCGGCTTCGGGCCTGTCGTCCTGCTGACGCGGATTCCGGGCCTGTCGCATGTTCTCGATATCGGGTACTCGCTCTTCGCCCGCCATCGACTGAAGCTGACCGGCCGCTGCACCGCCGGGACCTGCACTGCCGGGACCTGCGCAATCGGGACGACTGGCGGCTCTTCTGTCGAAGCTCCTCCCGACGCGATGGCTCCTCTCGAAGCGGGGCGGACCAAAACATAAAAGGGGGCGACTCTTGCGAATCGCCCCCTTCCAGGGGTGGTGGTGTGGTCGGCCACCCTTTCTCCATTGTCTTCTGGCCGGATGGCTCAGGCACCTGGCGACATCAGGTCCTGCGAGTCGACGCCGCCAGTTTCGCTTTGCAGCCTCACCGACCCGCCGGCAAAGCCTCCTTTGCGCACCCCGTCGCCTCTACGGCAAACCGGGTGCAGGGCGGACGCCCTGCCTACTTCCAGTAGCTGAAGCCGAAGCCGTTGGTCTGGATGGAGACGCCGCTGCGGGGATAGCCGTAGCCATATCCACGGCCGTATCCGCCGCCATAGCCATACCGAGGGCTGACGTAGCGATGGTTGTGAGGGCAGTCATCGAAGACGTAGGCCGGAGCCGGACGGTAGACAGGTCCACCGTAGACCGGGCCGCCGTAAACCGGGCCGCCATACACGGGCCCACCCACCACCGGACCGCCGTAGACCGGTCCGTGAAAGTGCCCCGCCTTGACGTCGTTCGTTCCGGCCGCCCCGACCCCCGCCGCCACCACAACCATCATCAGGAACGCCTTCATGTTCAGCCTCTCTTTTATGTTTGAGAAGAACCTGCGCTCGTGACATCAGGGCTCTTCCGTCAGTCGGTTCCGTCGCAGTCGAGGACAACACTACTCATCTCCCGTGCCACAGCCGCAAACGGCAGAAAATGCTGGTTTTCTTCAGCGCGACATCGCAAAAGGCCTGCCCTTCGTCTCCTCCCGGCGACAGCGGTGTCGTCAAGTTGAGGATGATTTCAAGCGGATGCTTCCTTCAGGAGCCGATTCCGATGATCCTTGCTCGTACCGCCCCCGTTCTTCTGGCGTGGCCCTTCCCCTTCTCTCTCACGTCCCGGTGGGTATCCGATGTCCACGACCTCTCAGCCTGCGGCCTATGACGATCTGCCTGATTCAACGCAGGGAATGCTCGAGCTGTTCCTCGTCGTCCTCTGCACGATCCTCTTTCCGCCGATCCTGCTGTTCGGGTTCTTCGTCGTGAATCCCCGCGAGGAGATCGTCGTCCTCCGGTTCGGCAAATTCGTCACGACCCTCAAGACGCAGGGGATCCGCTGGATCCACCCGGTCGGCCGGGCGCTCCACCGGATCTCCACCCGCGACACGACACACGAGATCACCAAGACGACGGTCGTGGAGAAGAACGGCAACCCGATCGAGATCAGCGCCGTCGTCCTCTACCGCGTCGAGGACACCTACCGCGCCGCGCTGCATGTCGACGACTACAAGCGGTTCATTCACGACCAGGCGGGAGCGGTGATCAAGCGGGTGGCCGCTCTCTTCCCGTACGAGTCCGCCGACGAAACGGTCGACTGCCTCAAGAAGGAGAGCAGCTCCGTCACCGACGAGCTCATCCGCGAGCTCCAGGAGGCGGTGAACCCCGCCGGCGCGCGAGTGCTGGGCGTGCGGCTCAACGACCTGACGTATGCCCCCGAGATCGCCCAGGCGATGCTGATGCGGCAGCAGGCGATGGCCCTGATCGACGCCCGGAAGACGATCGTCGACGGAGCGATCCACATCGTCCGGGACGCGGTCGATCAGCTTCAGAAGGAGGGGCTCGAAATGACGACCGAATCGCGCGACCAGCTCGTGTCGAATCTCCTCGTCGTAATCTGCAGCGGCGAACGGGCCCAGCCGGTCGTGACGGTGCAGCCCGGGAAGAGAGCCTGAGGTCGGACCAGGCCGGTCGGCTGACAGTCCAGCTGCCGTCTCGCCATCGACTGGAATGATCCGACGACGAGCCTGCGGGACTCGTATTGCAGGCCATAGCGACATCCAGGCCGGGGCCTGACGTGTTTGACCGCAGATAGCACGGATTTCACGGATAGCGATCAGCGTGGATGTTGCGAGACAGCGGCGGCGTGGGAGTCACTCGATCGGTTGGAGACGAATCCGGGATCAACCTCTGTTCCGATCCGTGCCATCCGTGTTATCCGTGGTTCTCCTGACCTGTCCGCGTGACTTCCACACCATGAGCCGCCTGAGCGGTCGGTACAGAAGCAGCCCTGCGCGGCGAGGAACGGCGAGGCCGGCCGAACTCCCCCAAAAACGTCAATCGGTCTTTCGCAACTCCGGCCAGCACTCGGCCGGTGTCTCGGCGACAAGCCGGTCTTTGAGGGCGAAGAAGTCCTTGATGCTCAGGCCCATCAGCAGCAGCGTCCCGAGCCAGCCGGGGATGACGATCCAGGGTGCGACGCGGTCGAACCACATTGACAGGATGAACGGCAACGGGATGACTGTGATGATCGCAACATAGAGCGGCACCGCCGCCTCGTTGCCGGAGCAGATCCGCGGCGGCCACTCTGCGCGAACGACCTGGTCGAGCGGATGCCGGTCGATCCAGACCGTCAGCCCCAGCGCCAGGCACCACGCGACCGCCACGACGGAGAAGAGTGCGGCCAGTCCTGCCCAGACCAGCATGCCGATGAGGATCACCTCGTCGCGGCCGAAGCGAATCAGCCCCAGCTGAGGATCGATCGAAACCGCCACCCCCGCACCCAGCAGAAGAAACAGAGCGAGAACGCCCGAGTAGCTGAGACCGCAGGCGATGTGGCAAAGCATCAGCCCGACCCGTCGCCGCCAGTCCCGGTCGTTCCACGCAATCCAGAGGGCCGCGACGAAGTCCGCCCAGACCGCTCCCACCGCGAGGGCCGCGATGGCAACTCCCAGTTCCTCGGTGAAGCCATAGGCGGCGAGCGACGCGAACCCGGCAAGTGGATAGCCCAGGTACGAGACTACCCAGGGGCTGACGAGGACCGGCAGTTCCGCGGGAACCAGTTCGTCTGGCAGTTCGTCATCGATCTCCCGAGCGTCGTCGTCCACCGGCCACACCTCGACATTCCCTGGAGGGGGTATCAGCGACCCCGAACGGCAACTTTCCGGGTCGTCCGCTTCCGGCGCTGTCCTGT
>JAEYWB010000685.1 GCA_023429275.1 Planctomycetota bacterium | reverse complement strand
AACCGGAAAATTCGTCCGTTCGTCCGGAGTCGCCCATGAAGACTGGAGAGTCCGCGAGGGAAACAGCCGTACCGGGATGAAGCCGATTCCGACGAGAAACCGAGCCCGCGCGAATCAACCGGAAAATTCGTCCGTTCGTCCGTTCGTCCGGAGTCGTCCATGGAGGCGGAGAGTCTGCGGAGGAAACCCCCTACACGACTCCCCTGACACCGCTATGGGCGAATTCCCTCCAGCCAAACGTCCGCGACGTGCTGGCCACGGATCGCGGGGACGCCTCGCGACTCCGTAGCACGGCCTCCCAGACGCCTTCCAGACCGTACGAGTTTCAACGTTGACGACGATTTGAATCGAATCAACTCGGCGAGCTTCGGCAACGCTCGGCCGGCCTATAAGGCCAGCCCACGAAAAGGCCGGCCCACGAAGTGTGGAGACGCGTCGGCCCGGCCGAGAGACCGAGCCCGCGCGAATCAACCGGAAAATTCGTCCGTTCGTCCGTTTGTCCGGAGTCGCCGGTGCGGGGTGGAGAGTCGGCCGTGGTGTGACGGGCTCGCCCCGCTCGGGCCTCGGCCGCGATTTTCCGGGATTCCTCAGCTCGGTCGCTGAGCCGAGAAAGGCAAAACTGCGCTCGGACAGCTTTGCGAGACGCCGAAACTACTCCCCCCCGCGCCCGGCGGATATACTCCGGGATTGCACACTCGATAGGTCAGGCTGTTCGATATGAAAGTTCTCGTGATCGGTCAGGGAGGGCGGGAGCACGCGCTGTGCTGGAAGCTCGCTCAGTCTCCGAAGGTGAAAAAGGTCTTCTGCGCCCCCGGCAACGCGGGGACGGCTCTCGACGTCACGAACGTCGATATCCCGGCGACGGCGATTGACCGGCTCGTCCAGTTCGCCGCGAAGGAAAAGATCGACCTGACCGTCGTCGGCCCCGAGGCCCCGCTGGTCGCCGGGATCGTCGACGCCTTCCAGGCCGCGAAACTGCGCGTCTTCGGACCGTCGAAGGCCGCCGCGCAGCTCGAGGGGAGCAAGGTCTTCTTCAAGGAGGTCATGCGGAAGGGGAACATCCCGACCGCCGAAGGCCGGACCTTCACCACCGCCGACGACGCACTGCGGTTCGTTCAGGAACGGGAAGATAGCGCCCATGTCGTCAAGGCGGATGGCCTGGCGGCAGGGAAAGGGGTCGTGGTCTGCTCCAACAAGGGCGAAGCGATCGACGCGATCCAGCGGATCATGGTCGCGAAGGAATTCGGTGCGGCCGGGGACCGCGTCGTCATCGAGGAGCGGCTGCAGGGCCAGGAAGTGAGCATTCTCGCCGTCGTCGACGGCCGGACGATCATCACTCTCGCCCCGGCACAGGACCACAAGGCGGCCTGGGATGGCGACCAGGGGCCGAACACCGGCGGCATGGGAGCCTACACTCCCGCCCCGTTCGCCACGCCGCAGCTCCTTGCGGATGTCGAGACGAAGATCCTCGTGCCGACCGTCCACGCGATGAAGCGGATGGGGATCGAGTTCCGCGGAATCCTCTACGCCGGACTGATGCTGACGCCGCAGGGGCCGAAGGTTCTCGAGTTCAATACCCGCCTCGGAGATCCCGAGACGCAGCCGGTGATGATGCGGCTGAAGTCCGACCTGTTCACGCTCCTCTCGGCTGCGGCCGACGGGCGGCTTCAGGACCTGCCGGCGCTCGTGTGGGAAGACCGTCCGTCCGTCTGCGTCGTGATGGCGGCGGAGGGGTATCCGGGCAAGTATCCGAAGGGGCAGCCGATCCGCGGGCTCGACGCTGCCGCGCAGCTTGCTGACGTCAAGGTGTTCCACGCCGGGACGGCGCGGCAGGGAGAGCAGATCGTCACCGACGGCGGGCGCGTCCTGGGCGTGACAGCGCTCGGTAACGACCTCGACGACGCGAAACGCAAGGCGTACGAGGCGGTGAAATGCATCCGCTGGGAAGGGGCCTGGTGCCGCAAAGACATCTCGGACAAGGCTCGCTCTCACAGTTGATGATTGGCGCTCGGACCGCCGCCGGGAGTGGTTCCTCTGCCACCAGCGGGCGCGGGACCCGGGCGGACTGTTGAAACGGAAGATCCAGTGGTTTGGCACAGCCAGGATTCGGGGTTCATGAGATCAGCCGGAACGCGCTAGCGTCCGGTTCGAACCGGGGGCGAGCGCCCGCCGGCTGATGGACGTAACCCGAAATCCCCGGTGCGACAAGGGACTGGAGCTCGTCGACCGCGGGCCTGTCGCGGACGGTGTCATTCGAAAGGGGGTTCGGCGTGGGGTTGCTGGTCGCAATCGAGGGGATCGACGGTTCCGGCAAGGGGACTCAGGCCGCGCGGCTCCACCAGACCCTTTCGGCGGCCGGCTGGAAGTCGGCCCTGATGGGGTTTCCGCGGTACCGGGAGACGTTCTTCGGTAACCGGATCGGGGACTTTCTGAACGGCCGGTTCGGCCAGCTCGACGATGTCGATCCGTTCCTCGCGGCGACCCTCTACGCCGGCGACCGGTTCGAGTCGCGGGACCTGCTCTGCAGCACGATCGCAGCGAACGACGTCGTCGTTCTCGACCGGTACGTCCCTTCGAACATCGCTCACCAGGCGGGGAAACGGCAGAACGCCGACCGGCTTCGGCTGCGGAACTGGATCGAGCATCTGGAATTCGAGGTCTACCGGCTCCCCCGGCCGGACCTCGTGATCCTCTTCGACCTCCCCGCCGAATCGGCCGCGCGGCTGATCGCGATGAAGAAGGCCCGCGACTACACCCCCCTGGCGGCGGACCTGCAGGAGGCGGACCGGTCGTACCAGGAGCGGGTCCGCGAGGCGTACCTGGAGCTGGCGGCGGACACCGGCTGGCACACGGTGCCGGTGGTCGACAGAGCTTTGTCGCTTCGTCCTCTCGAAGAGGTTGCGGCCGATGTCGCGCGGATTGTTCAGACAGAGTTGAGGAAGAACTCGTAGGTCGATCGTTTTGATGCGCGACGAGTCGTTCGTCGGTTGACCGAACGTGGCCTCGGCGGCTGACGCACGTGAGTTGTCCGCTGCGCAGGACATGAGCGGACTCTCAAGAACCTCCGTTGTCGCGGGAGAACGGCCCATGGAAGGGTATCCGTCGAATCGAGCGCCCAGCGGGCCGGCCTATAAGGCCGGACTACGAAGCGGGGGAGCGGGGAGAGCGTCAGGCCGGCTCGAGATCCTTTGCGCAACCCGTCGTCCCTACGGC
>JAEYWB010000658.1 GCA_023429275.1 Planctomycetota bacterium | reverse complement strand
ACGGAAACGGCCAACGGCGAACTCGGATATTACTTCGTCGGGCAGGACAGCACGTGTGCCTACCGCGCCCGGACGCGGCCTCCGTCGTACATCCACTTCGGCGTCTTCCCGCACATGATCAAGGATCACATGCTGAGCGACGTCGTGGCGGTCCTGGGGAGCCTCAATATCATTGCCGCCGAACTGGATCGTTGAGCGTTCTGTGATGATCGTTGAGCGTTCGGGCTCAACGTTGTCCTTTTCGCCACCGGCCCGCAGACTCTCAACGCTCGACGTTCAACCCTCAACGCACCATGCCAGCACTGACTGAAGAGCTTCGCGAACAGATCCGGGCCCACTTTCCGAAGTACCCGAACAAGCGAGCGATCACCTTGCCGGCGCTGCACCTCGTGCATGACGCCCAGCGGTGCGTGTCGAACGAGGCGATCAAGGAGATCGCCGAGCTGCTGGAACTTCATCCGTCGGAAGTCCACGACACGATGACGTTCTACCAGTTCTTCAAGGACGAGAAGCACCCGCTCGGCCGGCATCGGGTCTGGTTCTGCCGCAGCATCGCCTGTGCTCTCCGGGGCGGCGAAGAACTCCTCGGGAAGATCTGCGAGAAGTACCACGTCCACCCGGGCGAGACGACAAAGGACGGCAAGTTCACGCTCGAGTTTGCGGAGCGCCTCGGTGCCTGCGAAGGGGCGCCTTGTGCTCTTGTGGACGAAGACTGCCACATGACGCTCGATGTTGAGTCGGCGTCCAGGATCATTGACGACTTGAAGTAGTTAGACGTTCGAACGCTGGACTCCGCCGCTCGCGACATTGACCACGACTGGATCTGCTGTGCCCACCTTCGAACCCGTCCTCCTCGCCCGGATCAACAAGCCCGACAGCCACAAGCTGGAGTCCTACCAGCGGGATGGCGGCTATGAAGCGCTGAAAAAGGCGCTCGACATGGCGCCGGCGGACGTCACGAACATGGTGAAGGATTCGGGCCTCCGCGGTCGCGGCGGGGCCGGCTTCCCGACCGGGCTCAAGTGGACGTTCCTCCCCAAGGACCATCCCGGACCGATCTACCTCTGCATCAACGCCGACGAGTCGGAGCCGGGGACGTTCAACAACCGCATCCTGATGGAGCAGGACCCGCACCAGCTCATCGAAGGGATCGCGATCGCCTGCCACGCGATCAGGTCGAACAGTGCCTACCTCTACGTGCGGTACGAGTACGGCCTCAGCTACCGCGTTCTCGACGCGGCCATCAAGGAATGCTACGCCGCCGGGATTCTTGGCAAGAACATCTTCGGCAAGGGCTTCAACCTCGACATCGTTCTGCACCGCGGGGCGGCCGCCTACATCTGCGGCGAAGAGACAGGCCTGATCGAGAGCCTCGAAGGGAAGCGGGCCTGGCCGCGAATCAAGCCGCCATTCCCCGCCATCGAGGGGCTCTTCCGCAAGCCGACAATCGTCAACAACGTCGAGACGCTCTGCTGCGTGACGCAGATCCTCGCCCGCGGCAAGGATTGGTTCCGGTCGATCGGCGTGCAGCCCGACCCGAACAACCCGCGGGATGCCGGCAGCCTCGGCCCCAAGCTGTACACCGTTGCCGGTCACGTTAACAACCCGGGCTGCTTCGAAGTGCCGCTCGGGATCACGGCGCGCGACCTGATCGACAACCACGCCGGCGGCGTCTGGAAGGGCCGGAAGGCCAAGGCGGTCGTTCCCGGCGGGATCAGCATGGGATTCTTCTCCGAGAAGGAGCTCGACACTCCGCTCGACTTCAACGGCCCTGGCAAGGTGGGCTGCCTCGGCCTCGGGACGGCGGCGGTCGTGGTCATCGACGATCAGACGAACATGGTCGACGTCCTCTACAACTGCTGCCGGTTCTTCTCGCACGAAAGCTGCGGGCAGTGCACGCCGTGCCGCGAAGGGACGAACTGGATGACCCGGATCCTCGACCGGATCCGCTCCGGCCAGGGAGAGATGCGGGACCTCGACCTGCTGACGGAAGTCGCCGGTTCGATGGGGATCATCCCCGGCACGACGATTTGCGGTCTGTCTGACGGGGCCGCCTGGCCGGTGAAGAACGCGATTCAGAAGTTCCGCGGTGACTTCGAGGAGTACATCCGCAGCGGGCGGAAGAGCGTGACCCCGTACCCGGTCGGCGCCCACTGAGCCGACTTCGAAGAGGGTGGACGACCAGCGTTCTCACCCGCGAAAAACCCTCGACAGCCCGTCCGCGCGGCGTCATCATGGCGGCCGTCGTCTCCTCAAGAGAGCCTCAAATCGCCATGTCCGACAACGCCCACCCGGTCGACACCCCTGTCCCCGCCACGCCGGAACTGTTCGCCGCCGCGGAGGTTCAGCAGTTCGAGCAGGCAGATGCCGAGGCAGGGGAGCACATCACCAAGATGCTCGCGACCTTTTTCCTCTATACAGTGCTGGTCATGGCTCTCTCGACCGCAGTGACGCTCTACTGGTCCCGCAGGTAATCGCGGGGTCTTTCCCCGAGACGTTTTCCACGCATCCCGGCCCTCGCGGCCGGGTTTGCTCGTTTCAGGAGTGACGGCTGATGTCCAGGGCGCAGGAGGCGTACGCGGAGCTGTGCAGGGAACTGCGGGAGCTGTCCGTCCTCAAGTCGTGTGCCAGCGTCCTCGGCTGGGACGAACAGACCTACCTGCCGCACCAGGGGGCGGAGCACCGGGCGAGCCAGCTCGCGCTTCTCTCCGGGCTCGCTCATGAGCGGGGGACCTCTCCGAAACTCGCGGATCTCCTCGCCCGGTCCGCCGAACTGGCGGCGGGAGAGGGACATTCGGCGGAAGCCGCCAACGTCCGCGAGGCCCGGCGGAAGTTCGACCGGGCGGCAAAGCTGCCCAAGCGGCTCGTCGAGGAGCTCTCGCACTGCGCGACGCTCTCGCAGCAGGCGTGGGTCACCGCCAAGCGGGCCCGCGATTTCGGGGCGTTCCGGCCGTGGCTCGAGAAGATGGTCGCCCTGAAACGGGAGGAAGCCCAGGCCGTCGGCGGCGCCGTCCCGTACGATGCCCTTCTCGACGAGTACGAGCCGGGAGCGTCGTCCGCCGAGATCGCCGACGTCTTCGCGAAGCTGCGGGACGAGCTTGTTCCACTCGTCCAGGCGATCCAGACGAGCTCCGTAAAGGTCGACACTTCGGTCCTCACGCGGAAGTACCCGATTCCCGCCCAGCGGGAGTTTTCGCTGCTGGCGGCCCGGGCGATCGGCTTTGACCTGAACGCCGGACGGCTCGATGAAGCGGCGCACCCCTTCTGCAGCGGGATCGGCCCGGGGGACTGCCGGCTGACGACGCGGTACAACGAGCATCACTTCCCCGGCGCGTTCTTCGGCACGCTGCACGAGGCCGGGCACGGCATTTACGAGCAGGGACTCAAGGCGGCGGACTTCGGCCTGGCGACAGGGGAGGCCTGCTCGCTCGGGATCCACGAGTCGCAGTCGCGGATGTGGGAGAACCTCGTCGGCCGCGGACGGCCGTTCTGGATGCACTTCTTCCCGATGGCCCAGAAGGTCTTCCCGGAGGCCCTCGGGAACGAGACTCTCGAGTCGTTCTACAGGGCGATCAACGACGTCCGTCCGTCGTGGATCCGCGTCGAAGCGGACGAGGTGACGTACAACCTGCACATCATGCTCCGCTTCGACCTCGAGCGGCCGCTGATCTCCGGAGACCTCGCCCCGGCGGACGTCCCCGGCGTCTGGAACGAGACATTCCAGCGCTACTTCGGTATGACGCCGACCGACGACAGCCTCGGCTGCCTGCAGGACGTCCACTGGAGTGCCGGACTCATCGGCTACTTCCCGACCTACTCGCTCGGGAACATGTACGCCGCCCAGTTCTTCGATCAGGCGAAGAAGGACATTCCGGAGCTCGAGACGCAGTTCGGCCGTGGTGAGTTCAAAGCCCTCAAGGAGTGGCTGAACCGCAACATTCACGAGCGGGGCCTGGAGTACCGGGCCAACAAGCTGGTCGAGATCGTGACCGGCCGGCCGCTGTCTGCGGAGCCGCTGCTCAAGCACCTCAGGTCGCGGTTCGGGCCGATTTACGGGGTGTAGCCATTCGCTCCGCGAGGCAGGTGAATTGAGAGCAGGCGAATGGAGAGCGGCGTTCGCCGTCCTGAGACCAGGATCTCAGTGAGGACGTCGCCGCTCACCCGTCGATGAATCGAAGAGTTACGCCTTTCCGTCGCGAGC
>JAEYWB010000415.1 GCA_023429275.1 Planctomycetota bacterium | reverse complement strand
CGTTCCCGCTCGTCCGCGTCCGGGGACACAGCTACTACGCCACCCTCCGCCGCAAACTCGGCTGGGGAGGCCAGCCGCACTACCAGCGACCGTCGTGAACGCGGGGGAAAGGTGCTAGGTTTCAGGGGGCAGGTTGAACTGCGCGTCCTGCCAACCGACTCGTCCAACCCGGCACCAGCCTTGATCCCTGACAACTAGTACCTGGCACTTGATACCTCCCGATGGCTGAACTCACTCCCGCCGATCTCGTCGGCAGACTCCAGTGGCGGTATGCGACCAAGGAGTTCGACTCCACCAGGAAGATTCCCGACGACGTCTGGCAGGCCCTGGAAGAGTCGCTGATCCTCACTCCCTCGTCGTACGGCCTTCAGCCCTGGAAGTTCATCGTCGTCAGCGATCCGGCGATCCGCGAGCAGCTCGTTTCCTTCTCGTGGAGGCAGAAGCAGCCCGCCCAGTGTTCGCACTTCGTCGTCTTTGCCGTCAACAAGGCGCTGACCGAGCGGGACATCGACGCCTACCTCGCCCGGATCGTCGACGTCCGAGGGGTGACCGGTGACTCGCTCGCCGGGTTTCGAAAGATGTTAACGGGAACGATCGTCCAGGGACTCTCCGAGGCAGCCCGCCTGGAGTGGGCCATCCGGCAGGCCTACATCGCTCTCGGCAACTTCATGACCTCCGCCGCGCTGCTCGGTGTCGACACCTGCCCGATGGAGGGGATCGAGCCGGCGAAGTACGACCAGGTGCTCGGCCTGGAGCCGCTCGGCTATGCGACGTGCGTCGCGTGCGCTGCCGGCTATCGTTCCGCGACCGACCGGTACGCCACCGTCGCCAAGGTCCGGTTCCCTCCGGACCAGGTCATTCTCCGCCGGTAGGGACCTCAGCGGCATCACTCCTCTGACGCAGCACCGGCACTCTCGTCGCTCGACGAATCCTTGCCGGGGTCGGATTCCGCCACGAAGTCGTCGAGCTTCTTGATGCGGACCTTCGTCCGGAGCCACTCCAGCCCCGCGATGACCGTCAGGCAGACGGAGGCGAGCGCCGGGAAGCGGTAACGATCGCTCCCCCAGAACTCGGGGACGATCAGGATCACCGTCACCAGACCGCAGAACCCGGCCAGCATCCCCTTGGTCGAGAGCGTATCCCGCAGCTTGACGAGCTGATGGCGGGCGACAGCCGCGCGGGCCGTCCGGTTGGCGAGCTCCCGGAAGGAATCCATCGATCCACGGATCGCGTCCTTCTCCTGCTGCTGGAGAGGCCGCCGGACGGGACGGACCGGCTCTTCCTCCGGAGCCTCCTCCTCGGTCGGCGATTTCCTCGCGGACTCCGATTCCAGGAGGGGCGGCTCCGCTACGGCCGGCAAGGAAGGACGAGCAACCGGCGGCGGAGGCGGAGCGGGAGAGCCGGTCATCGAACCGCGAGATCGCGCCAGCAGTCGCTCCATGTAGGTCGCGACATCGACATCCTCGTGAAACTCGGACTCCTCCGGCAGCGTCTGAGCCCCCTGTTCGGCCTCTTCCGCGATACGGATCGCGTCCGCCTCGACCGCTTCGTCGATTCCAGGCTCGTCGATACCCGCATCGTCGACCTCCGGAAGTTTGCCGTCAGCTTCCAATCCCCGGCGGCGCGAGAGGTCGATCCCGAACAGGTCCGCGAGGTGCGCCCGCAGCTCGAGGGCATCGCTTGACTGAACTTCGGGTGGCTCCGGCTGAGGTTCGGAATCCATCTCGAGGATCGCCGTCGTCCGGAGCGCTTCGGCGGAAGGGGGCTCGTCAATGGCGGAAGGCTCATCCTCCTGGTCGAAGTCGCGCTTCGGCTCCATCATCGAGAACGGGCCGCGACCGGTGATCCCTCCGGTCGGCCAGCTCAGCGCCGGGCGATCGTCATGGATCGACGTCTCGGGCCCCTCGGCCGGAAGAGGTTCGGGGTCAGCCGGGTCCGAGGAGGAAGGAGCGTGGGAAAGGTTCCGCTCTCCCGCTCCGCCGTCCCATTGCGGCAGGCCATCCTGTTCCAGGGGGACGTGGGACAGGAGCCGATCTTCTTCGAACGCCTGCCGCTCCAGCAGAAAGGCGGCCCGCTCCTCTTCGAATCGGGCGACCTCGTCGCCGAGTGTCTTCTGATCGGCGTAGAACTCCGCTCGCTCCTGCTCGAGATTCCTGAACTGCTCGAGGAACGCCTCGCGGTGCTGCGAGAGCTCGTTGCGAAGCTGATCGATCTCGACCTTCTCGGCGTCGAGTGTGGCGAACTGGTCCCGGAGATCCGCCTCGAGACGTGACAACTCCTCCGCATCAACCGCAGCCGGCGCCGGCTGGGTGAGGATCGGTGCCGATGCTCCAAGTCCCTCTTCCCGTTCGTCCAGCTCCGCCTCGCGACGGCGGAGAACCGCGGCCAGCTCGTCGAGAGCCGATTCCCGCTGCGCGAGCGCATCGAACTTTCCATCCAGTTCCCGAGCCCGCTGAGCGAGGGACTCGGCGTTCAGCCGTGCCGCTTCGAGCTCGCGGTCCAGCTGCGGATCAGCGGCCGGCTCGGGGGACGGTGCCGTCTCCGCGGCGACGGGCATCGACGCAACAAGCGCCTCCTTCTCCGCGAGCTGAGCTTCCCGCCGCTCCATGTCGATCAGGCGGGCCTCGATCGCCCGTTCCCGCGACGTAATGAAGACCCGGCATTCGGCGAGGGCCGCTTCCTGCTGCCGCCATTCCTCCACTCGTTCTTCCATCTCGGCGATCTGGCTCGCGAGGCGATCGTGTTCCCGCGTCCAGTGAGCCCGTTCGGCATCGGCGAGGACGATCGCCCGCATGTGCTCTTCCAGCGCCCGCTCGCGCTCGCTCAGCCGGCGCTCGCGGTCCTCGATCTCCTCGCGAAGCCTATTGACCTCCTGGGACTTCTGTTCGAGCTCGGCGAGCGACCCAGCGCTGTCGGACCGCGACTCCAGGCTCATCAGTGCCGAGGCCGGCGAGAGCTCGACTTGCGAAGCCGCCTGAAGGGTCGTCTGCAGGGTCGCCTCGCGGTGGTCGAGACCCCGTTCGCGGTCGGCGAGTTCGGCGAGCCGTTCCTCGAGATGGCGGGCATGCTCTTCGGATTCCAGCATCCGTCGCGACAACGCTTCCTCGGCCGCCGCCAGGGCCTGCTGACGGGCCTCGAACTCCGCCAGGCGGGTGCTGAGATCGGCTTCGGCGTCACGAATGCGCTGTTCCGATTCGGCCAGGTCCTGCTTCTGTCGCTCGAGCCCTTCGAAGCCGGTCTGAAGAGCGCGGTCTCGCTCCTCCAGCTCTCGCCGCCGGGATTCGAGCTCCTGCCCGGCAACCCGATGCTGCCCGGCCGATTGCTCGATCCGCTGCATCTCCCCTTCCAGCTGGGAGGCGACCTGATCGAGCTCAGCCTCGCGAGCGGCAAGGTCTTCCTCCCGCCGCCGCACCGCTTCCGCCTCGCCCTGGGCGGCGGCCAGGCGGTTGCGTTCCTCTTCGAGCCGGGCCTGCAACGTCGTCAGGGCCGACTCGCGATTCTCGAGTTCGGCCGACTGAGTCTCGAATGACTTCTGCAGGGCTGAGATCCGCTCCAGCTCGGTCTGAACAGCTTCTTCACGTGCCGACAGCGCGGCCTGGCGGCTTTCGAGGTCGCTCATCCGCTGTTCGACCCGCGCGAACTCCTCCTCCGCGGCGGTCTGCTGGCGACGGAAGCCCTCGGCCTCCACCTGGAGGGCCTGCCGCGCCTGCTCGAGCTCCGCGGTCATCCGCTGCTGTTCGGCGAGCTTTTCCTGGGCTTCACGGCGAATCGCCAGCAGCTCGGTCCGCTGTTGCAGCAGCGC
>JAEYWB010000146.1 GCA_023429275.1 Planctomycetota bacterium | reverse complement strand
GATGATAAAGGAGGACGTCCTGGGCGGAGACGACCTCGAACATCGAGACGCCGGGGGGGATGTCCGGCGAGTCGAGGGGGGGCCAGGCCTCGACCTTGAGGTGATCGAACCCCGGCCTGTCGCTGAGGCGGAAAAAGGTGGACAGGTCGAGCGGCCCCTTTGACGGATAGACTGACTCCGGCTGGACATCGAGGACTTTCCGGAGGAACGCCTGAAGCTCCGGGCTGGCACTCTCGAGGATCTCAAGGCGGACGTAGTCCCCATGCCGCCGGGCATCGAGGACATTCGTCATCTCCTCCATCAGGTCTTCGGCGGAGTCCTCGCGGACGCTCATGTCCGCATTCCGCGTGATGCGGAAGGGGACCGCCTCCAGGACCTTGTCACCTTCGCCAGGGAAGAACTCGTTGACGTAGAGGTTGACGGCATCTTCGAGGAGAAGGAACGCGAACCCCGAGTCGGACGGCAGACCGATAATCCGCGAGAGCGCCCCGCGGAGGGGAATGATCGCGAACCGCGACGGCTCGTCCGCCCCCTCGGCTCTCTTGAGCCGGATCCCGATATTGAGCCCCTGGCTCGTCAGGAGCGGGAACTCGTCTTCGTCATCAACCGCCATCGGCGTCAGGACCGAATGGATCTCGTCCTGGAAGACCTGTCGCAGGACGCGCTTCTGGGCGACCGAAAGCTCCGTCGGCCGGAGCTGGCGGATCCCGGTCGCGGAGAGCTGCGGCTCGAGCTCTTCCCGGTAAATGCGGTACTGCTCCTCGACCATCTGGCGGACACGGCGGCGGATCGCCGTCAGCTGCTGCTCAGGAGTGAGGCCGGCCGGGTCCTGGCGGGTGACATGCTGTCGCTCGAGGGTCTGAAGCCCCCCGACGCGGACGCGGAAAAACTCGTCGAGGTTCGACGCGCTGATCGCGAGGAATTTCAGGCGTTCGAGAAGAGGAATCGAGGTATCCGCCGCCTCCTCGAGAACGCGCTGATTGAAGTCGAGCCAGCTCAGCTCGCGGTTGAGGTAGTTCGTTTTCTGAGGCGACATGTTGGCCTGATCCGCAGTTCGTGTGCCCGATTCTAGGCAGACACCCCTGCTCCGGCGACCTACGTACAAATTGTCTTAACGCCGGAGCGAGGGGGCCAGGATGGTGGCGATCAGAGGTGGCCGGGCCGGCCTCCGACGTGGAACAGTCAACCGCTTTCCACGCAGATGAAGGCTTTGCAGAAGGGCAATCGACTACTCGCCGCGGCGTGTCTGCTGATCCCGTCACCTGGACCTTACTGGCCCTCCGGCGACATCGGAGTTTTTCGGTCGGCACACGGATGCTCGAACGGCAGCTTCCCTCCCCGCCAGTCCCCCTTGGCGTCGTGAGTCAGCTTCGCGTACTCCTCCGCCAGTTCGATCACGGCGTCGTCGCTCTTGTCGACGTGGAGGGAAAACCAGTCCCCCTCGACTCCGGTCTTCGCCACGCGGATGCCCGCGGCCAGCCGGCCCCGGTGATCGCCTCCCGCGCAGTCTGCGGCGACCAAGGCGGCCATGAGCCGATCGGTCAGGCTTCCTTTGGTCTCTTCGTATGCGGCGGCCATCGCTGTGACGACCTCCCGGCCCGTCAACGTGTTCCCCTGGCAGCAGTAGTACCGTCCCGTCATGGCTGCCCAGTAGCGGCTTGAGGGGCCAGCTTCCGTCGGGTTGTGGACTGCCGCCCGGCCCCGCATGTCCATGATGGCCAGCTGACGTAGTTCGGGGCGATCATCGCCGCCGAGCAGCTCCGCGATCACCGCTTCCGGAGATTTGCCCGCGGCCAGCAGGTCGAGGGCCGGCTCGCCCCACTTCGGAAAGTGGTAGTGCTGCGTACAGAACGCCCCGACCCCAGGCCGGATGTAGGGGACCACCTTCCCCACAGCCGGAAACTTGCTCGCCACCGCGGCTCCGCAGATCCCCGCCTCAGGATCGACCGCAATGATCGAAAACGTCGCCGTGATCTCCGGCTCGTCGGCGGCGGCCGGAAACCCGAAGAGACAGATCGACAGAACACGGAGGAGAACGCGTTCAACTCGCCTCGGCATGCGATGACTCCCGATGGAACGTTCGTGGCGACCCCGGAGAGTGTAACGCGAAGAGTCCGCCCTGGCCCGGTTGCGACACGGTCGCGTCGTGGCGGTTTGCGACTGCCTGCGACCGACCCTGGAGCGTCCCGGGATCCGTCGCACAATCTCGTCAAATTTGTCCAGATTCTTCTCGCAGAACAGCGTCATTCAGTGTACTGTACTGCCGTGCTAGTACAGTGTCGTTCCCGCGAGAACGAGCCATGCGGTTTGCCATCAATGCCTCGAACGGCGTCCCGATCTACGAGCAGATCGTTCGTCACATCAAGTTCGCCGTCGCCAATGGGGCGCTTGAGGTTGGCGAGCATGTCCCCTCGGTCCGCGAGGCGGCGGCCCAGCTGGTGGTGAATCCCAACACTGTCGCTCGCGCTTATCGCGAGCTGCAGGCCGAGGGGATTCTCGTCCCGATCCGCGGGACGGGGCTCGCGATTACCCCCGATGCCCCCAAACGCTGCCGCACCGACCGGCTCGACATGATCCGTCAGCGGCTCCGGTCGGTCCTGGCGGAGGCCCACCTGCACGAGATCACTCCCGACGAGATTCGACAGCTCGTCGAGACCGAACTCGCGCGGCTCAAGTGATTTCTTTGCCGAGCCGCGGCCCGTCGGCCGGGGCTCTCGATGACTCCAATCCGTTCCCCCCTCTCCAGCGGCCATTCCAGAAAGTCGAGGGACTTAATGACCCCGGTCATCCGACTCGATCGAGTCTCCAAACGGTTCGGGCACGTCCAGGCGCTTGACGAGGTTTCGCTGGCGGT
>JAEYWB010000249.1 GCA_023429275.1 Planctomycetota bacterium | reverse complement strand
GTCCACGACCGCAAGGCGGGCTGGGGTTACTCGGGAATCATCCTCGTCTCGTTCCTGGCCACCCTGTTCTTCGGGCTCTGGAAACTCGGAGCCCCCCCAAAGGGGAACACCGAGTTCTTCGGTGAATCCTTTGCCCAGCTCTCCCCATCCTCCCTCCCGGAGTACGCCGTTCCCCGTCCCGCGACCGTCACCGATGAGCCGCGAAAGATTCCGGCCTCGGTCGGCCGCCAGCTCGCGATCACCGCCACGGAAGTCCGATTCCGCGGATGGCCGACTCCGGTGCAGCTCGACGATCTCGACGGCATGCAGCCGGACCTCGCCTGGAAGTGCGCCATCGAACAACTTGCCGAGGCCGCGACTCCTCCCGAGAGCCTCCAGGGGAAGGTGAGTTACCAGGTCGATCATCGCGCCCTGAGCTTTCGGGGCTACATGACGGCCGATGACGAGGCGGCCCTGCGAACGCTTCTCCCCGCCCCGGAGGCGAAGGGAGCCATTGACCAGCTCTCCCTCACGGCGAGACAGCCGACGACGGTTCCGGCGGGGCCCATTCCCCCGGCGTGGAAGATCCCCGCGACAGCGTCCGAGTTCGTCAAGTACGACGCCGGTTCTCTCACGGTCCTCGGCCCGGTGACCCCGAAGCTTCGGAGCGATCTTGCGGAGACATGGTCCGCATGGCCGCGGATGCGACCGCACAACGCGGAGCAGCGGCAGCGGTTCCGCAGCCGACTTGAACAGGAAGGGCAGGCTCTCTCGAGCGACCAGGTTGCAGCGTTCGATAAGGCGTTCGACGCTCTCTGGACGCCGGCCCAGCTCCACGCCGCTCTCGATATCGCGGGGGCTCCGGCCCCTGTGACGAAGTCGAATTGCGACTGCTACGCGGAGCAGAAGCAGGGGGTGGTCGCCATCGAGCGGCAGGTGAAGCCGACGACCCCCGCGGTCACGCTGAATGCGGCGCAGGTCACCGTGCTCGAACGAATGGCGTTCGACGAAACCGCAACGATCGAGCAGCTGACCGCCGCCCTCAAGGGGGCGGGAGAGTTCACCAAGGCCCAGGAGGCGGCGCTCGCGAAGTTCGTTATGGGAGCGCCGACAACGGCGAAGTTCGATCGAGATCTCTACTTCGAGCTTCGCAAGGCAGGGAGACTGACGGACGCCCAGCGGGATTTTCTGCTCAAGGAGTTCCGGGACAGACTCCAGTGGGAACAGGATGTCGAAAAGTTGTTCGCCGCCGCTCACCGCACGAAGTATCGCTGGTCGGGAGAGTACGACGAAGAGGGGACGCCGTTCTCCTGGGTCTATCTGTACGTCCTGCAGCCGCTGATGACGTCGACGTTTGCGATGCTCGCGTTCTACGTCGCGTCGGCCGCCTTTCGGGCATTCCGGGCCAAGAACCTCGAAGCGACGCTGCTTCTTATTACGGCGTTCATCGTCCTCCTGAGGAGCACGCCCATCGGCAACGCCCTCTCGAGCCTGCTTCCCGAACAGCTCGCCTTCCTGAAGCTCGACGCCATGACCGCCTTCATCATGAAGGTCCCCAACACCGCCGGGAACCGGGCGATCATGATCGGCATTGCCCTCGGAATCGCGGCGACCAGCCTCAAGGTCCTTCTCGGCCTCGACCGGTCGTACCTCGGTTCGGACGAGTAGTGCCCAGGAAATTTTTAGCACAGAGGTCACAGAGAACGCAGAGAGGACGCGAATCTGAGGTTCTCAGCCTCGCGTCCTCTCTGGTTAACCGGCTCGGGACAGACCCTCTGTCCTCTCTGTGGCATAACTCTGCTGATCTGACGTCAGACGCCGCACCTCAGGCGTGGCTTTCTGCCGGAGCTTCAATCGCTTCCAGCGGTGTCTCCGCCGGACCTCCAATGACCTCTCCGTTTGCGAGGAACCGCGAACCGTGGCAGGGACAGTCCCACGTCTTCTCCGCTTTGTTCCAATGGACGATGCATCCCATGTGCGTGCAGATGGCCGAAACCTTCGTGACGTGACCATGTTCATCGCAGGAACAGGCGACCTGTTTGCCGTTCTCTGAAAGGACCGCCCCCTCTCCCATCGAAAGCTGATCGGCAGAACGGATCTGGCTCGGCTTCAGCCAGCCGCTGACGAGGTACCTGGGATAATCCATGTTCTCGACCAGGTAATCCCACAGTCCCCCCCGAACTTTCTTGCGACTGGGGTCGAACAGCTTCTGCCACGGGTTCGGGCGATTCAGCACGGCGTCATGCGCCATAAGACCGGCGATCGTCCCGAACGTGAGGCCGTTCCCCGCGTAGCCGGTACCGACGAACTGCCGCTCGGCCGTACGGCCGATATAGGGGAGTCCGTCGTTGGTTTCGATGACCTGTCCCGACCAGCGACGGTCGACCGGGATTCCCGGGAAGATCTTGTGGAACGCATCGGTGAGACGCGCGTACCGTTCTTCCTCGTTGTCGGCCTGGCCGGTCTTGTGATCTTCGCCTCCGAAGATCGCGTAGTCCCGATCCCCGTCGGGATGGACCCGCAGGTAGTAGTAAGGATCGGACGTATCGTTGTAGAGGCCGTGCGGGATCGTTCCCTTCGGCAGGTGCGCTCCGACAATGTAGGTCGAGTACGGATAGAGCTTCGTCTGGAACAGCGTCGCACTGACGAGGCCACTCTTCCCCATCAGGGGGACGTGAGTGGCGACGACCACCTCATCACACGTGATCCGGTGATCCCCGACCGCGACCGATGTCGGCCTGTCTCCGACTTCGGTCACCTCCGCCTCTTCACAGACGAGCGATCCGTCCCCCTGGATTTCCGCCGCCAGTGCGTTCAGGTAACTCGTGGGCCAGAAGATCGCCTGATCCGCGAAGCCGACCCCCGGTTTCCCGAGGACCGGTGTGCTGGGGACATATCGGGCTGCAAACCCG
>JAEYWB010000212.1 GCA_023429275.1 Planctomycetota bacterium | reverse complement strand
GCCACAGCCACGCCGGAATCGACCATCGGGTTCTTCCAGATCGGCGGTGGCATTGCCGGCGACTTCCCGATCTGCGTCGTCCCGATGCTGCACCAGGACCTCCAGCGCGACAACGTCCCGCTGTGGGGCTACTTCTGCCAGATCAGCGACTCGACAACGAGCTACGGCAGCTACAGCGGCGCGGTCCCGAACGAGAAGATCACCTGGGGCAAACTCGGCTCGGAGACGCCGAAGTTCATCATCGAGTCGGACGCGACGATCGTGGCCCCGCTGGTCTTCGCATACCTGCTCGGCTGGTAGTCCTCGCAGACGGAGCCATCCGCTGACCTCGTCGCGTCTCCACGGGGGAGGGCGATCGAGACGGATGTCGTGGAAGCAAGTCGAAACCTGCCGGTCGCGCGACCGGCAGGTTTCTTAGTTTCTGTCAGGACGCCCGGAGTCGACGACGATGTCGAGACGATCGGCAGCCTCCTCCGGTCCGGGATCTTACGCCGTCTTCGCGGGCTCGTGCGCGGCCTTGTAGAGATTCAGCGTCAGGTGAGCCTGCCCCTGATGGTGCGCTTCGTGCCACGCGAGCAGTTCGAACCACTCCTGGTAGATCCAGGGAGCCTGCTCGTTCGGCTTCGTCTGCATGTCGGCGTCCGACAGCGTCCGGAGATGCTCGATCATCAGGCTCCGCCGGGTGTCGAGGTACGAGCGGATCGCGTCGACCGACGGGATGTTTTCGTCCGGCGTGCTTCCTCCGGCGAACCGCTGGACCAGTTCCGGCTCGGCGGGAGAGCCTCCGCGCATCCGGACATTCAGGTGCCGGTCGTCGGTCGCTCCGATGTGCATGAGCTGCCACGCGATGTGGGCTCGCCCGGGGCCGGGCCGCCAGCCGAGGACCCTGGCCGGCTCGGGCATCGCGGCGATGGTCCCGAGGAGGTCGAGAGTCTTCTTGCGACAGAATGCGAGCATCCGTTCGGACGAGCTGGCGGCGGACATAGTCGTTGATTCCTTCTAACTGGGTCTCAAATGGTGCGACGATCGGGCTTATGAGTCCTTACCGAACTCGACATCCACGATCGGCCGGACGATTCCGTCCTTCGAAAAATTGCCTGCGACCGTCTCCGACAGCGTGTGCAGCCCAAGGACGCTCCGTCCGATGCGGGCGCGGGTGAGGCTGTGGTAGACGACGATCTGCCGTTCACCGATCCGGATGCGGAACCCGACCGCCTCGGCGGGGGACATCACCCGGCCATCTTCCGCGATCGTCAGGGCGTTCCAGTCGACCCCCGCGTCGTGATGGTCGCGGTGCCACTCGTAGAGCGTCGCCGCATAAAAACCTCCCTCGGAGCGGCGGCCGAGACGGATCCCGCCTGACCGGCATTCGAATGTTCCGGTCGTCGGATGGACCTTGTCCTGGGGGAGATCGAGCGGGCAGACCCGGACGCGGCGGCCAGCCTGAATGAGGGCCCACTCCCGCGTGGCGGCGTCTTCCAGGGCATCCCAGCCACGCGCGGCAGGAATCGAAGACGTGTACTCGATCCGCTGGCCGGGAGCCTGCACCTCGTCGACGAGCAGCAGCCAGCCCTGCTTTTTTGCCAGGACGATCTGGCGGCTCACGAGGCAGCCAGTCCGGGGACGGGAATTCAGCTCGATGAAGTCGGCATCCTTCTCGGAATGCCAGCACGAGCATTCCCAGCCGGCGTGACCCGGGCTTTCGCCGTCGATCGTCACCTCCCCGTGCCAGGGGCCCTCGAAAAGAAGAAGGCCGTCGAGTTCGATCTGCAGCTCGGGGGCATCTCCGTGGTGGCGAACCAGAACGCGCGACAATGAGGCGGGGTGATCCGAGATGAGGGAGGCGGTCTTTCCCCAGTCGGATTGAAAGCTGCTGAGTTTTCGCGCCGGCCTTGCGTTCACCTTCCTGTCACGACTCGATGGGCGATCTCGCTGAGCCGCATCTTCACCGTTAGTCGCCAGGTCATCGAGACGTCGACGGGTCGCAGTGCTCCTGGAGATTCCGACAACGCGGGCGGCGGCCTGAAGCAATGGAAGGATGTCTTCGGAGCTCTGACCGGAGTTCGAGGTTCCGGACTCGCTCCCGGTATAGGACCAGGGGAGGCGGCCGGTGGAATCGAGCAGGGCCGTGGCGCGGACGACGAGATCCGTCAGCCGGGAACGGATTCGGACAGTCAGGACCTCGGTCTCCCGGCCGAGATCGAGCAGGACGCAGCGGAGAAGCGAGCCGATCCAGACCGGCAGGTCGGGGATCTGTGTCGCGTGAATTGTTCTGTCCGGACCCAGCACGTGAGCGAGCGCCTCCTCCATCCGGTCGGCGAGGTTCTCCGCCAGGTTCCGGGCGAACTGGAACGGCCAGAAGACGTTGGCGATCCACCACGGAAGCTCATGCTGGAGGACGAAGTGCCGTGCTGACGGTTCCGACGAGAAATCGCGGATCGAGAAATCCCGGCTGGCGAGGCCGACCTGCTGCCACAGGGGGAGAAAGCAACGGGTCGGCAGGAGATGGCCGGCCAGCACGAGCGTGGCGAGGGAGGCCAGGAGATCCGCCTCCCCCATCTCGCCGCGACGTTCTCCGTTTCCGGTCCATGATCGGACGTGGGAGGACCACTCTTCGACCAGCTCGCGGACAGCGGCGCGGCGAACGCTCTTGCCGAGGTCGAGAGCCTGTCCGAGCCGCTCGATATGCTCCGCAGCTCCTCCTCCCTGGCTGCCAAGGAGCTCGACCCCCTGTCTTACGAGCCGGACCAGAGGGAGTTTTCCGTGTCGGCGGACAGCCTTGGGCCAGTCGGATGAGAAGGGATGGCGAACCGTCAGTGCGTGCGTCAGGTCTCGGGGATTCCGCTCCTGGATCGCCCCTTTCAGCGCGCCCCGGAGGTCCGGAATCCAGTCTCCGGCCGTCCAAAGGGCCGATTCGGAGAACGCGCCGTCCGTCCCGGTGGGGTCTTGCAATGCCGGGTTCATCAATCGGTCTCGAGAGAAG
>JAEYWB010000132.1 GCA_023429275.1 Planctomycetota bacterium | reverse complement strand
CCGCCGTGGAAGTACCGGATCGACACCTCGTGCCCGTTCGCCCCGGTGTGCATGCTCCGGATGAGGCAGATGTCGTCGACGATCTGCGCGGTATGCGGCAGGAGCTCCGACAGCTCGGTCCCGCACTCTCCATGCTTCGAGAAGCTCCAGGGAGACCCGAGCAGCTTCTTGCTGGCGTCGTTCACGAAGCTGAACTGGACTTCGCCTGGATAGTCCGTCCCGCTGAACTTCTGAAGCTGCGGCTTGGGATCGGTCAGGTCCATGTGGGACGGGCCGCCGTGCTGGAACAGCGAAATCATCGCCGTCGCCCGCGGGGCGAAGTGCGGCTGCCGGGCAAGCAGGTCGTTGTGCGGCTTCGCCGCGACCGTCCGGGGCTTGGCCTGGGCGCGCTCCTGCTGCATCAGCCAGGCGAGCGCGACCGTACCGATCCCCATGGCGGTCTGGGCGAGAAATCCGCGGCGGGTCAGGATCGACATCGTTGTTTCTCGAGGGCGACTTGGAATCGGCAAAGGACGAGAGGAGCTCTCCGCACTCAATCGACGTACAGGAACTCGTTCGACGTGAGGAGCGTCTGGCACAGATTCACGAGTACCTGACGCGACGGGGCGCTCCCCTCGGGAACTCCCCGCGGGTCGAGTCCCTGTTCCTGGAGCTGGCGGCGGGCAAAGTCGAGCGCGAGGGACATTTCCCGTTCGCTCGGCGTGCGGGCGAGGGCAAGCTCCCAGGCGTGGGCGATCTGTGCGGGGAGCCGGGCCGCGTCGGCGGCCGTCGCGGGGCCGTGGAACTGAGCCGCGCTGTCGAATTCCCGGCGGGCCCCGTCTGCCGTCGTCAGCGTCAGGCGAGCCGTCCAGGTGAAGGAGTCGGCATTCTCGTTGGTTCGACAGTCCGTCACGAGGTCCACCGTCTCCCCCGCTTCGATCGGGATGGCGGCGACGGTGGTCTGGGCCTTGCCGTTGTGTGCAACCCACTCACCCTGGACGCCGTGCCTCGCGGTGACGATCCGTCCCCGGACCCCGTCCCCACTGGCAGCGTTGTGAGCGAGCTGGCCTGCGACCTCGAGTTTGCCCGCGACCGGTGCGGTGAATCGCCGGATCGCGGCGAACCGGGTGTTTCCGGGGTGTCCCCCTGACGGATGGAGAAGCACCCAGCCGATCGCCGGATCGGGAAGAGCGGTTCCTCCCTGCCACTGCGTTCCCGTCCAGTGCGGCAGGTCGGTGAACGAGGTGAGCTGCTTCGTCGCTTCATCGATCGTACCGTGCCCGTACCGCCACGCAGGCTGCGGGGCGGGAGGAGCCGGCGGAAACGCGGCGAGTTGTTCGGGCGTGAGGGAGGCGGTCTCGGCGATCGCCCGATCGGCGAGCTGCGCGGCGGACTTCAGCGTGAATTCGCCGTTCATGAGGATCAGCGACTGCGTCGCCACGGTCGAGCTCGGCCGGAACTCGCAGTTGACCTCCATGACCGGGGCGTCGAACGACTGGAGCATCGCGACCGGCTGCGTCCGGCGGACCCGCACGTACAGGCCGCGGCGGGGGGCGCCGTCCACGATCACCTGTCCGGTCTCGTTCTCCTTGATGGCGATCGGCGGTCCGAAGAGGTCCCGCTGGAGCGTTCCGGTCACCGCGAGCATCCGGTCCCTGAGGATCTCCGCATCGAGACGCTGAAGCGACTTGCGGGAGTAATACCGGTTGTCGGGATCGAGCCTGTCCCGGCCCGGATCGCGCCGGGCGGATTGCCGCCACGCCGTCGACGTCAGGATGACCCGGTGGAGATGCTTGAGGCTCCAGCCCTTCTCCATGAACTCGGCGGCAAGCCAGTCGAGAAGGGGGGGATGCGTCGGAAGATCGCCGAGCTTTCCGAACTCGCCGGGGGTCGAGACGATCCCGCGGCCGAAGTGGTGCAGCCAGATCCGGTTCACGATCGCCCGGGCCACGAGCGGGTTCTTCCGATCGGTCAGCCAGCGGGCGAAGGCGAGACGGCGGCCGGTCGTCGGCAGAGAGGGATCGTCTGCAGCGAACGTCGGGCGCTCCCCTTCGGAAGCGGCGACGGTGAGTCCCGCCGGCGCGACCTCTTCCTGGGGCTGCTGAAAGTCGCCACGATGGAACCGCCGCATCACCGGAGCGTGGCCAGGGAGCTCATTGAGGACCTGCAGGAATTCCTCGCGAGGCTTCGTGGCGCGGATCTCCGCCATCTTCGCATCGAGCTTCTTGAGCTCTTCTGCCGCGGCCGGCAGGTACTGGTAAAGCACCCCCGGCGAAATGTTGACGCTCGGGTTCTTCTTGAGGAGCTCCTTCTGCTCCGCGGTCCGATCCTTGTCCGCGGTCTCGTAGGCCTTGCGGAGGTCGCCCCGCAGGGGCTCCTCGTACTTCATGAGCTCCTTGTCGAGGGCCTGCTTCATGAACTCGGCCTGCTTCGCCGCACGCTCCTCGCCGATCTTGACCGCCTGCTGCTCGATCGCCGCCGCCTTCTGACGCTCTGCGATCGTCGAGAGCGAGACGAGCCGCTGGGCGGGAGTCCGCCATTTCTGCCAGTCGAGGGCCGGCTCAAAGACGGCGCGGATTGCGAAGTAGTCCGTGTGCGAGACCGGGTCGTATCGATGATCGTGGCACTGGGCACAGGCCAGGCTCGTCCCCAGCAGCGAGCTGCCGACGATCTTGATCGTGTCGGCGATCACCTTGTTCCGGGCGTCAGGGCTGTTGTCACCGCTTCCGGTTCCATCCGCCGCCATCCGGAGGAAGCCGGTCGCCGTCAGCAATTCGATCTGCTCCGGCGTCCAGTCGCCATTCTGCGGACCGGCAAGCTCATCTCCCGCAAGCTGCTCGGTGATGAACCGGTCGAATGGCTTGTCGGCGTTGAAAGAGCGAATGACGTAATCGCGGTACTTCCACGCCCAGGGACGCTCGGCGTCCGCGAGGGTGTAGCCGTCGGAATCGGCGTACCCGGCGACGTCGAGCCAGTGGCGGGCCCATCGCTCGCCGTAGTGCGGCGACTGAAGCAGGTGCTCGATGAGTTCCCCGTACCAGGCGTCGTCGGTCCGGGCGGTCCACTGCTGCATCTCCTCCTTAGTGGGAGGGAGGCCGATGAGGCCGAGGTACAGCCGGCGAACGAGTGTGCCGCGGTCGGCCTCCGGAGAGAACGACAGGCCCTCGGGCATCGCCTGACGGAGGAGAGCGTCGATCGGCGTCCGGACCCGGTCCGTCTCGGGAAAGGTGGGAACGTTCGGACGAACGATCGGCTGGTACGCCCAGTAGCTCCGTTCTTCGATGCTGATCGGCACTCCCGGGCCGAGGGTTTCGGGCTCGGGCCGGAGAGTCGGGGCACCGGCGGCAATCCACCGCTCAAGAGTCTCGATCTTTTCCTTCGGCAGGTGGGCTTCGCCGGGGGGCATCTCGCCGCTCTTGACCCGGTCGAGCAGGTAGCTCGCCACCGGATCTCCCGGAGTGATCGCGGGACCAGATTCTCCCCCCTTCTGGAGGAACCGGACGAGGCGGAGGTCGAGACCGCCGTCGACCTTGGCGGTCGCCCCGTGGCAGTCAAAACAGTACTCACGGAAGATCGGCCGGATGTCGGTTTCGAAGCGGGGCGGATTCCCCTCCGTGCCCGGGTCGGCCGAGGCGGTCGTGGTGAGTGTGAGCAGGGCCAGAAGGATGGGACCTGCGATTCGGCATCGAATAGTTGGATTCATCGAAGAGCCGATCAAGGGGGCGGGGAGCCCGGGTCGGTGGGAGGACAAGGCGGGAAAAGGAATTGTGACAACGACACCGGCCTGGGATCAATCTCACCGGTCCGTTTGACCAGGGGGAGGAGGTCTTTTCAGCGTCGGTTTTTGGCGAAGGGGGACTTGCGGTCCGTCACTCGATCTCCGTCGATGTCCAGGAACGAGAAAGCGATTCGCGGAGATGAGCGAGGAGCCGGTGTTCCGGTTTCTTTCCCTCCCATCGGCACCGGGAGTCCAGCGAGACGGAGAGGAAAGAAGATCAGGAACACTGATCTTCGCTCATCTCCGCTCATCCGCTCCGATGGGGGTATCGCCGGACGTTGCCTGCGATCCGGGTTGTCGTCGCCGGATCGGGTGTTCCCGGAGCATCTCTCGACGCCGCTCCGGCCGTTTCTGCCGGTCGCGGGTCTCGGAACCGCAAATGGCCTTCCCCTGTCGAGGTCGACTGGACTCTCCCGCCCGGCGCAACCGATCCAGACGATACTACCGGTCTTCGGACCGGCGATGTCGTTGAGCGAGGGAGGGGAGAACCACATGAGTCAGCTCGAAACCACGGCGCTCGAAAATCCGTTCGCAGTGGATGAGGGGAGTGCGGGGGGGCCGGTTGGCACTCCCCTCTTTCCGAGCTCCGTCCATGAGGAAGCACTCGCCCGCCTCCTGTTCGTCGCCGAGTCGGCGCAGCCGTGCGGTCTCCTCACGGGGCCCGAGGGGAGCGGCAAGAGCCGGCTTCTGAAGCGGTTCACGTCCGATCTCCGCCGTCGCGGCCGGCAGGCGTACGCGATCGACCTCACCGGTC
>JAEYWB010000099.1 GCA_023429275.1 Planctomycetota bacterium | reverse complement strand
TGAAGGGGCCGCTTCGGCCTGGACCGGAGTGCCGGACCACTATCCGAGGATCATCAGCAGATCGCCCGTCTCGACGTTCTCTCCCTTCGAGACCACGATCTCGCGGACCTTGGTGTCCCGGTCGGCGTAGATCGATGTCTCCATCTTCATCGCCTCGAGCGTCAGGAGCTTGTCCCCCTTCTTGACCTCGTCGCCGACCCTCACCGGGACCAGAACGACCATCCCCGGCATCGTCGCGCCGATCTGCTTGGGGTCGTCTGACTCCGCCTTGCGGCGGGACTTCGTCTCCGGTGTGAGCGAGAGGTCCGTGATCGTGACGTTTCGCGGCTGACCGTTCAGCTCGAACGAGACCGTCCGGGTGCCGTCCGGATGGGGCATCCCGAGGCCGACGTACTTCACGAACAGCGTCTTGCCCGACTCGATCTCGATCGTCGTCTCTTCTCCCGGTTCCATGCCGTAGAAGAAGATCGGCGTCGAAAGGAGGCTCGTGTCGCCATACTGGTGCCGATGGGCCGCGAAGTTCTCGAACACTTTCGGATAGAGGATGTACGACAGGACGTCCCGATGCGACGGTTCCTCGTCGACCATCCCGGCGACCTTCTGCCTGGCCGCCTCGAAGTCGACCGGCGGAAGCGACGCACCAGGCCGGTCGGTAAACGCCTGACGGTTGCCGAGGATCCGCTTCTGGATCTTTTCCGGAAATCCGCCGGGAGGCTGGCCCATCGCACCGCTGAGAAGGTCGATGACCCCTTCCGGGAAGGAGAGTTCGCGGTCGCCGTTCACGACGTCATCGGCCGTCAGGTTGTTGGCGACCATGAACAGAGCCATGTCCCCGACCGACTTCGACGTCGGCGTCACCTTGACGATGTCGCCGAAGAGCTGATTGACCTCGGCGTAGACCCGGCAGACTTCCGCCCAGCGGTCTTCGAGGCCAAGCGCCCGGGCCTGCTCATAGAGGTTCGTGTACTGCCCGCCAGGCATCTCGTGGTTGTAGAGATCGGCCGTGCCGGCGAGTTCGGCGCTTTCGAACGGCGTGTAGAACTGACGCGCGACCCGCCAGTACTCGGCGATGTCGTCGAGGACATGCGAGTCGAGACCGGTATCCCGCTCGAGGAACCGGAGCGATTCGCTGACGGTATTGAGGTTCGGCTGCGAGGTTCCGCCGGAGAGCGGTGCCATGGCGCAGTCGACGATATCGACGCCGACATCGGCCGCCTTGAGATACGCGGCCGCCTGAATGCCGTTGGTATCGTGCGTGTGGAAGTGGATCGGGATCCCGATCTCCTGCTTCAGCGTGCTGACGAGCTTCGCCGCAGCTTCCGGCTTGCAGAGCCCCGCCATGTCCTTGATGGCGAGGATGTGAGCCCCCATCTTCTCCAGCTGCTTCGCGAGATCGACGTAGTACTTCAGGCTGTACTTCGTGCGGTTGGGATTGAGGATGTCACCCGAGTAGCAGATCGCCGCTTCGCAGATCGTTCCGGTCTCGTTGACGGCGTCCATCGCCACCGCCATGTTCGGCACCCAGTTGAGGCAGTCGAACACGCGGAAGACGTCATTCCCCGCCTGGGCCGCCTCCTTCACGAACTCGCGGACGACGTTGTCCGGGTAGTTCGTGTAGCCGACGGCATTCGAGGCCCGCAGCAGCATCTGGAACAGGATGTTGGGGCACCGCTCCCGCATCTCGGTCAGCCGCTGCCAGGGGCACTCCTTGAGGAACCGCATCGAGGTATCGAACGTCGCCCCGCCCCACATCTCGAGCGAGAAGAGCTGCGGCGTCTGCCGGGCATACACCGAGGCGATCTGCAGGAGATCGTGCGTCCGGAACCGCGGCGCCAGAAGCGACTGGTGCGCGTCGCGGAAGGTCGTGTCGGTGATCATCAGCCGCTTCTGGTCGCGAACCCAGGCGGCGAACTTCTGCGGGCCGAGCTTCTTGAGGAGGTCGCGGGTCCCTTCGGGGAGGTGGTGAGAGGTGAGAGGTGAGTGGTGAGAGACTGAAGCAGAGACTTCCCCTGACGTCTTCTCTCTAACCTCTAACCTCTCACCTCTTACCTCCGGAACCGGCGCGGGGAGACGGCGTTTGGACACCGGGCGGCCCTTCACGAGGGAGTTGCCGTTGACGATCACCTCGCCGATGTAGCTCAGGACCTTCGTCGCCCGGTCCTTGCGCTTCGGGAGTTCGCGAAGCTCGGGGGTGTCGTCGATGAAGCGGGTGGTGCAGAGACCTTCCAGGAAGGTCGGATGGTTCAGCAGGTTCGTGAGGAACGGGATGTTCGTCTTCACGCCCCGGATCCGGAATTCGGCGAGGCTTCGCTCCATCCGGTGAACGGCATCGGTGAACCGCCGACCGCGGGCGGTGACCTTCACGAGAAGCGAATCGTAGTAGGGGGTGACGGTCGCGCCGGAGAACGCCGTGCCGGCGTCGAGACGGATGCCGAGGCCCGCGGCCGAGCGGTAGTGGGCAATCTTGCCGTAGTCCGGCGTGAAGTTGTTCTCGGGGTCTTCGGTCGTGACGCGGCACTGCACAGCAAAGCCGGTCGTCCTGATGGCGCTCTGCGACTCGATGCCGATCTCGGTGTCCGAAAGGGCAACCCCCTGGGCGATGAGGATCTGCGACTTCACGATGTCGAACCCGGTCACTTCTTCCGTGACGGTGTGCTCGACCTGGATCCGCGGATTGACCTCGATGAAGTAGAACTGGTTCGTGTCGGCGTCGACGAGGAACTCGACGGTACCGGCGTTCTCGTAGTTGACCTGCTTGCCGATCTCGACCGCCGCCGCACAGATCGCGTCGCGGACTTTCGGGTCGAGGCTCGGAGCCGGGGCGATCTCGACCACCTTCTGGTGCCGGCGCTGGACCGAGCAGTCCCGTTCGTAGAGATGGACAAGGTTGCCGTGCTTGTCGCCAAGAAGCTGCACCTCGATGTGCCGCGCCCGGCGGATGTACTTCTCAATGAAGATGTCCGGGCTGCCGAACGCCGTCAGCGACTCGCGGCGGGCGGTGTCGTAGCTCGCGAGGAACTGGCCCTCGGTCTCGACGACCCGCATCCCGCGGCCCCCGCCCCCGTGGGCCGCCTTGAGGATCACCGGGAAGCCGAGCTTCTTTGCCGCGGCGAGGCCCTCCGGGCCGTCCTTGAGAGCGTTCTCGGTCCCGCTGAGGACCGGGACCTTCGCCTTGACGGCGATCTTCCGGGCGGCGGTCTTGTCCCCCAGGTTCTCGAGAGCGTCGATCGACGGTCCGACGAAGATGATTCCCGCTTCCTTGCAGGCCCGCGCAAACTCCGGCTTTTCGGAGAGGAAGCCGTACCCCGGGTGGATCGCCTCAATGCCGTGCTGCTTCGCGACCGCAATGATCGCCGGGATGTTCAGATAGTTCTTGATCGGCTCGCCCGGGGAACCGATCTGGTACGCCTCGTCCGCCTTGAAGCGGTGCAGGGCGTAGCGGTCCTCGTGGGTGTAGACCGCGACGGTCCTGATCCCGAGCTCATGGGCCGAACGAAAGACCCGGATCGCGATTTCGGACCGGTTGGCGACAAGCAGCTTCGTGATAGGCATGGCGGGATGTCTAGGAGCAAAAGGCGCTCGGGCGCGGGCTCGGTAGATTAACCGTGCACAACATCCCCCCGCAAACAGGACGCGCCCCATGCCGTGAGCGAGAAATTCAGACCTGCGTGAACGGTGCGTTTCGTCCGGTTCAGGGGGTTTTTCCGGCCCCGCCGGTCCCCCAGTCTCCCGCTTCGATCTGCAATCCGGCGTAGGACTTGCCGCCGCTGCTCACCGTCATCTTCGTCGGAAAGCGGCGGCCGGCGACTTCGCCCATCTCCTGGATACGGATCTCGCACTCGTCGAGATCTTCCTCGACCGAGGTATCCCAGCCAAGAAGCCGCGGCTCGGGACGGGCGAAATACCAGCGGGTCGTGGTCGAGCCGCGAGTCGTAATGACGACATCGACTTTTTCGCCAACACCATCGAGCGGCTCACTGCCGAGGTAGTAGAACTCGGTGAAATGCCCCGGATCGACCAGAAGCTGCCGCAGGTGAGCGAGGGCGAGCAGGAGGCCGCCGGAGCCGGGGGGATCGGTCGTCGGGTCTCCTTCGAGTGACAGGACGAGGGCCTCCTTCCCGACGCGGAGACCGACCGCCGTCTCGGTCAGCTTGAGCTGCATCTCTTCCTGGCCATCGCGCTTCCCGGCGAAGGTCCAGACCGCGTTTGCCGGCTGAAAGTCTCCCCAGGGCTTCAGCGAGCCCATCAGGCGGTCCCGCGCCGTGCGATTGAAGTAGTAGTTCGCGAACCCTGACTTCTCTTCGTAGAGGTGCTTGTACTTCTCGGGGATCTCCGTTTTCTCGCCATGCGGCCCCTGCGGAGACTCTCCGGGCTTTCGTCCGGGCTTCTTCGGAAGGGGAATCGGACTCGGCTGCGGCTCTTCCTTCTCTTCCTGTGGGTTCAGCTCGACGGAACGGTGCAGCGCCCGGAGACGGACGACGGTGTCGGTCTTCTGTCCGTCGCGGGAGTACGAGATCGGCAGCTTCCACCCCTTGGGGTAGATCCCGAGGATGTTCTTGAACTGGTTGACGCTCCGAATCGGCCGCCCGGCGAACGAGACCAGTTCATCCCCGGACCGCAGACCCCGACGGTACGCCTCCGACTGCTCGAGGATGTTGGAAATGATGACGTTGCCGTCCGCATCGGTCTGGACCGTCGCCCCGAGCGTCGCGTGATCGACGACGCGGCCGCTCTTGAGGTGATCGTAGAAGTGCATCACCTGGTTAATCGAGATGGCGTAGCCGACCCCGACGTTGACCCGTCCCCGCTTCTCGAACGAGCCGCGGCCATTGATGCCCACCAGTTCGCCTCGGGCGTTGAACAGAGGACCACCCGAGTTTCCCGGGTTGATCGAGGCATCGACCTGCAGGCAGTCGGTGTACTCGAGGATCGTCCCGGCGGGGTACTGGTAGCGATGCGTCCCGCTGACGACTCCGTAGGTGACGGTCGGCTGGAAGTCTGTCGCCAGGAGGAACGGGTTCCCGACGACCCAGCACCAGTCTCCCGGGCGGACGTCGTCGCTGTTGCCGATCTTCGCGGCGGGGAAGTCGTCGCGTCCGAGAAGCTGGATGAGAGCGACGTCCCCTGTCGGATCGATGCTCACGAGGACGGCGTCATAAACCTTGCCGTCGTTGAGTCCGCACTTCATGAAGGGACCGAGTCCCTGGACCACGTGAAAATTCGTGACGGCAAAGCCGTCCTGCGACACGAGGACCCCGGAGCCGCCCCCCTTCGCCTGCGGAGCGAAAATCGCCACGACGGTCGGACAGATCTCCTGGACGACCCTGACCCGCGCGGCCTGGGCTTCAAGGACCGAGGCTTCAGCTCCGAGAACGCCGCGACCGGCAGCGAGAAAAAGCGAGAGAAACAGCAGAACCACAGAACATCGGGCGAGCGGCATCTGACACTCCAGACCAACTCCCAGGACAGCGAAAAGAGATCACCACCAGGGCACCAGGACACGAAGGAGGAAAGCACCAGGTCACGTTGAACTCGAGGAACGACCTGCGATCCTCACTGTTCCTCTCTCTTCCTGGTGTCTTCGTGTCCTGGTGGTGAATCTCTCCGCTCTGACTCCTTACTTCAGTCCCTTCACGACCTCGATGATCTTCTGGCTGTCTTCAGCCGCGTTGACCATTTCATTCTTGTAGGCGACCTTCCCGTCCTTGCCGACGACGTAGGTCCAGCGCTTCGTCGTGACACCACGGACGAGGACCTCTTCCTTGCCGTCGATCATCACCTTCACTTCCTTCGCCCCCGGCGTGTAGGGAACACCGAAGGCCTCCGCGACTTCTCCCTTTTCATCCGCGAGCAGAGTGACGGTCAGCGAGTCGCGTTTCTTGAAGAGCTGGTGATTCCTGACCGAGTCGCCACACACCCCGACAACCTCGACACCGAGATCCGCGAGAGCCTTGGCGTCCTTCGTGAAGCCGATCGCCTGCTTGGTGCAGCCGCCGGTGCAGTCGGCAGGATAGAAGTAGACGACGACGATCTTCTTGCCGAAGTGGTCGGCCGACTTCCAATCCTTGCCGCTGTCGTCCTTGACGGAAAAGGTCGGGGCCTTGTCGCCGACCTTGAGGTCCGCGGCACCGGTTTCCTGAATCGTGACAAACAGCGAGAGCGCAGCGACCGACGCAATTTGAGCGAGGCGAACCATCTCGAAACTCCCGGGGACTGGTGGCAGGATCAATGGGGTGGGCACGGCCGCAACGCGGGACCGGCACGGGCGGGACGCAAGGAGAACCAGATCGAGAATACGGGTGTCCTCACGGGCGGTCAAACGCCTGCCGGAGAATCAGACCCTGCCAAGGCGGAAGCCTGTTGACTCCGTGACGCCGACCGGGTGCAATGATTGTCGGTGTGGAACAAAAAGTGCCAGAGGGCACAGCCCGATCAGGGCCGGGGAGTTCAGACGAAAATGTTCCGTTTCGCATTGTGTGCCGCGCGTCGCGTCGGAGTCGCGATGTCGCTGATGGCCGGGCTGTCGGCAGCGGCTGGACAGGCGGACCCGTTCCACGACCACTATCACGGCGGCAGCTGGGGACGAAGCGGCGGCTTCTACAGAAGCGGTCCCGCCTTCGGAATCTCGATCGGCGGACGCGGCGGGGGCTTCAGCTACTACAGCGCCGGATCGAGCTTCTATGGCCCGGGCCTGTCGGTTTACAGCGGGCCCTCATGGGGCCCGGGGTGGGGCGGTCCGATCATCGCGCCCCCCGTCTACGTCGCCCCTTACGGATATGGGTACGGCGGATACGCTCCGTACGGCTATGGGTATGGCTACGGAGCGGTGACCTCTCCCTACCTCTACCCGGAGATCCCCAGCACCATTGATCGGGCTCCGCCGCCGTCCGGCGCGTTCAGCCTGCCGATGCTCGACCAGAACCAGGTCGGCCAGACATTCGGCCGTGATCCGCTGAATGTCCGGCCGAACGTCCAGACGCATCCGAAGCTCGTCAAGCCGTCGACACCTGAAGCGCAGATCCGGGCTCTCCGTCTGCAGGATACCGGAGATCAGCAGCTCCGGGCCGGCCGGTACAACAACGCCGCGCAGGCCTACGAGAAGGCGATCGAGGCGGCCGAGGACATTCCCGATCCGTACTTCCGGCTGGCGGTCGCGTTCATCGGAAAGGGACGGCTCGTCGAAGCCGCGAACACCTTTGAGGAGGCGGCGGCCCTCGATCCGCAGCTGCCTTCGCGGTTCCCGAAACTCGACGAGCTCCTTGGACTCGAGAACCGCCTTGCAAAGGAGCATCTCAAGGAAGCGGTGGTCCAGTGGGCCAACGCCAATGTCCGGGATACGCAGCGGCTCTTCCTGCTCGGCGTGGTGATGTATCTCGACAACGATCCCCGCGCCCGCGAGATCCTCGAGTCCGCCTCGAAGCTCGGCGGCGCGACGCCAGGACTTCAGGCG
This sequence comes from Planctomycetota bacterium, assembly GCA_023429275.1. GTDB lineage: Bacteria > Planctomycetota > Planctomycetia > Planctomycetales > Planctomycetaceae > Planctomyces_A. The sequence goes on along the minus strand of JAEYWB010000099.1, from coordinate 4,257 downwards.
TTCCTGAATCAGCCGGCCCCGGCCGGTAACGTGGCGACGCCTGCCCCGGGAACGACGACGACCCCGGTTCTGCCGCGAGGCAATGCAGGGGTGCCGCTTCCCCCGGCTCCGAACCTCGGTCCCGCTCCTGGCGAGCTGCCGATGGCCCCCAAGCCGTCGACTGTCCCTCCCGCGGCCCGTCCGCCACTCGGGCCGACGAACCCGGTCCCTCCGGCTGACGGCTCGGGCGTCGAGCTTCCGTTGCCCGTGGCGCCGAAGCCGAATCCGTCGCCGAGTCCGACGCCGGCCAGCCCGAGCCCTCCGTCGGTGCCGACTCCCGCGCAGCCGATCTCGGGGAACCTCCCGACGCTTCCTCCTTTGTCTCCCTAGGGCTTTGTCACACGAAGGATTTTGGGTTGCATCCATTAGCCGGCGGGCGCTAGCCCCCGGTTCGAACCGGACGCTAGCGCGTTCCGGCTAATCGAACGAACCCCAAATCCTGGCTGTGCCAGAACACCAGGAGACAGGCAGGGGACCGCAGCTCTCTTCGCAAGCCCATCGCATCCGGTGGGCTTGCGTTGTTTCGCAGGTCCTGCCATCTGGTACGCCGCTGTCATCTCCGTTCCCCTCACGACGTTCTTCCCACTTGTCCCTCTCCCTCTTCGATGCTCCGCGTCTTCGACGTCTTCGGACGTCTGTCCTGCGCTGGTACGCAAGGCATGGCCGCACGCTCCCCTGGCGGGAAAACCGCGACCCGTACCGCATCTGGATCAGCGAGGCGATGCTTCAGCAGACGACCGTCGTCGCGGTGAAGCCGTATTTCGAGCGGTTCCTTTCTCGATTCCCGAGCGTCGAATCACTCGCCGCGGCCCCGATCGACGACATCCTCCGGCAATGGGAAGGACTCGGCTACTACAGCCGTGCCCGCAACCTGCATCGAGCCGCGAAGATCGTCGCCGAGGAGCTGGGGGGGCAGTTCCCCCGCGACGTCGCCGCACTGGAGGACCTCCCGGGCGTCGGCCGCTACACCGCCGGGGCGATCGCCTCGTTCGCTTTCGACGTCCGGGCGCCGATCGTCGAGGCGAACACGCTCAGGCTCTACAGCCGGCTGTTGGGGTATGAAGGCGATCCCCGCTCCCGCGAGGGGCAGGCCCTCCTCTGGGAGTTCGCGGAGAAGATCCTCCCTCCACAGGAATCCGGGGCATTCAACCACGCCGTGATGGACATCGGCGCGATGGTCTGTCGACCGACCGACCCCGACTGTCCGGACTGCCCTCTCAAGAGCTGCTGCCAGGCGTTCGCCGAGGGGACGCAGGACCGGATTCCGCAACGGGCGAAGCGGCCTGAGCTGACCGACGTTGTCGATGCGACCGTCGTCATCCGCTCCGGAGACAAGGTTCTGATCCGCCAGCGTGGCGACGACGAACGCTGGGCCGGCCTGTGGGACTTTCCCCGCGTGACGGTCGAGTCGGGAGAGCCGGAAGGGCCGCGAGCCCCAAGCGTCGCGGACCTGCAGAAACTCGCCCGATCGACCCTGACCGACTGGGTTCGGCAGCATCTCGGACTGACGCTCCGGGACTGGGAACCAGTGACCGAGATCCGCCACGGCGTGACCCGCTACCGCATACGGCTGCTCTGCCTTACGGCGACCACGGAGCCACCACGCGGCAAGACCCCTCCCGCCGGCGTGCGGTGGGTCACATCGGCCGAACTGGCGGACGTCCCGCTCTCGATGACCGGCCGCAAGCTTGCGAAGCTCGTTTCGCCGGGCCGGGAACGACGGCTTTTCTGACTACAGAGAACCGTCCAGGCCGGACGACTTGAGGAGCTCGATGAGCCGTTTCATCCCGTCTTCGTCGTTCCGCCGCGCGACGAGGGTCGCGTCCGTGGTATGAACAATCACGAGATCCTCGACGCCGATCGTCGCGACGAGGTGATCCGCCGTGGACTGGACGATGAGATGGCGGGAGTCGATCCCCCGATGGAGACCGCGGACGACGTGGCCATCGTTGTCCGGGGCCGAGCGGCGGGCGACCGCTTCCCAGCTGCCGACATCATCCCACTCGAACGCCCCTTCCTGGACGAGACATGTCGACGCCTCCCGTTCGAGGACCGCGTAGTCGATCGAAATCGAGCGGAGCGTCGAAAAATACTCCGAGACGGCAAGATCCCAGTCGGGGGCGGATTCGATCTGCTTCAGCCCGGCGGCGAGATCGGGCTCATGCCGCGCGAGCGCGTCAAGAATCCGCGCCGCCCGCCAGACAAAGATGCCGCTGTTCCAGAGAAACCGGCCCGACTCGAGGAACGCTTTGGCGGTCTCGAAGTTCGGCTTCTCGCGGAATCGTGAAACGCTCCGGACATCGCTGCGGTCCGCGAGCGGTTCCCCCGATTCGATGTAACCGAACCCGGTGGCCGGATAGGTCGGACGGATACCGAACAGGACGATCGCCTCGGGCCGCTGGCCGATGACGTCGGCCGCCGACCGGACCGTCGCGGCGAACTCTCCGGCCGGTGTGATGAGCTGGTCCGAAGGGAGCACGGCCATCACGGCGTCCGGGTCTCGTTGCCGCAGCCGGACCGCCGCGAGACCGATGCAGGGGGCGGTGTTTCGTGGGCAGGGTTCGACCAGGAGATTTTCCGGCGGCAGGTCCGGGAGCTGCTCTCGCACGAGGTCCGCGTGGCTGGCTCCGGTGACGACCCAGCAGCGGGAGGAATCGGCGATCGCGCGGCTCCGCTCCCAGGCGAGCTGAATCAGCGACCGGTCGCCAAAGAGCGTCAGGAACTGCTTGGGGCGCTCGCGGCGGCTTGCCGGCCAGAACCGCGTTCCGCTTCCCCCCGCCATGATCACCGCATGCAGCACGTCTCGTTCTCCGACACTTTGACCCGGCGCGAATCGGCTCTCCGGTCGAAAGATCATTTCAGGACGGGCCACCTCGGGCAACAGGGAGCTCTCGATCGATCGAGCGAGCGAGTCCTCCAGTCACTCCTCCTGGAACCGCCGACTCGAGTGCTCGGTTCGCCCCCTTCAAAGGGCGAACCCGAAAGTCGCACTACTGCTTTGTCACACCAAGGATTTTGAGTTGCGTCCATGAGCCGGCGGGCGCTAGCCCCCGGTTCGAACCGGACGCTGGCGCGTTCCGGCTGATCTCACGAACCCCAAGTCCTGGCTGTGCCAAAACACTACCGATCGTCGGGACGGTCGACCGGAAGGCGGACAATGAACGTTGTCCCGTGCTCGTCCCTTTCTCCCCCCAGGACCGTCAGCATCCCGCCGTGCTGACGGGCGATCTGCCAGGCTTTCGGAAGCCCGAAGCCGAGCCCGCGGCCCGCCTGGCGACCGGAGAAGAACGGGTCGAAGAGGTGTTCCCGTTCGATCTCCGAGAGCCCCTGACCCCAGTCCCGGACCGCGATTTCGATAGACGAGACGTCGCCAGCTCTCACGGACCGGACTTCGACGACGATCCGGCCTTGAGCCGGACCGGCCTCGATCGCGTTGCGAAGAAGCTCACAGAGCAGGATCTGAAGCTGAGTCGGATCGGCGGAAATCGGGGTCTGTGCGGCGTCCGGGGAAGGGGACTCCACCGTTATCGACATCTCTGCCAGGCGGGACTTCAGCGATGACACCGCCTCGGAAATCGACCTCTCGACGACAACGGCCTGATGTACCGGGCGCGGCGGTCGCGCGAACAGCATCGCGTCGCCGATCATGTCGCGGATGCGATAGGCCTGCGCTCCGATGGTGGCGAGGTGCCGGCGGCGCTCCGGGTCGGCCTCCTGGCGAAGGAGTTGCCCGGCCCGGCCGACAATCGTTGCCGCCGGATTGTTGATCTCATGCCCCGCGCCGGCGGCGAACTCCGCCATCGCCTCCAGCTTTCGGCGAAGGAACGACTCTTCCTGCTCATAGACCTGAGGAAGCGTGGCCAGAACGAGAGCCGTCCATTCACTGAGGCCACCTGCCCCGGACGACGAACGGGCCGGGGCCTCCCCACAGACCCCGATCGTCCGGATCCCGCTCGTGATCGGGTGGCAGAACTCGGCAGACAGTGAAGCGAGGAACTCTCGAAGATCTGGCGGCTTCACGCCAGGACCCGGGAGATCGACCTGCGCGCACGCCGCGGTGGGCGGCAAGACCGGCATCAACACCGAGGCGGGCAAGAACCTCGTCGGCTCGTTCCACGAACCCGACGCGGTCCTGATCGACATCGGCACCCTCGAGACCGTGCCCCGCAACGAGATCGTCGCCGGGCTCGCCGAGGTCATCAAGACCGGTTTCATCGC
>JAEYWB010000091.1 GCA_023429275.1 Planctomycetota bacterium | reverse complement strand
ACCTCCGCGGACGCACCTCCGTCAGCGTCCTCCGTGGCGTCACCTGCCATGTCCCGGCCGGGTCGTTCGCCTTCATCGTCGGCCCCTCCGGCAGCGGCAAGAGCACGCTGCTCTACTTGATGGGGGCTCTCGACACCCCCGACGCCGGCACGATCCGGTTCAACAACGAGGACCTCGCTCCCCTCGACCCGGCCCGCAAGGACGAACTTCGCCGCCGGAGCATCGGCTTCGTTTTCCAGAGCTTCAACCTGCTGCCAAACCTCGACGCCGTCGACAACGTGCTCGTGCCGTTCCTCCCGCAGGGGGAGGCGACCGAGCGTCGGGAGGCCGCGCGGTCCCTCCTGGCGACGGTCGGGCTCTCGCATCGACTCGACCACCGGCCGGCGCATCTTTCCGGCGGGGAGCAGCAGCGCGTCGCCATCGCCCGGGCGCTTCTCAAACGCCCGTCGCTCATCCTCGCCGACGAACCGACGGGTGAGCTCGACAGCAAGACTGGTGCTGAGGTCTTCCACTACCTGCGGCAGCTGCAGGAGGAGCACGGTTCGACGGTCGTCACGGTGACTCACGACCACCGCTACATCCGTCCGGACGATCACGTGCTCGAAATCGGCGACGGGGTCATTGTCAACAACCGATAGGGCCGCCGAATGGACGTCCAAGTCGGAACAAGACCTCCCTGTCCTCATGGCCGCCGCCGCCGACAGGCCGGAGCAGCCTGGTCATCAGTCGTCCCATGCCGGCGTCCGGTTTGAGCCCACGCTTTCGCGTCCCGCCGCTCTCAGCCACGCCGGAACGGACACTGACGCGTGCCCGCCGAGCGGCTCGACCTGCAGCGCCCCTCGTTAGACGGGAAGGGGAACCGAGAGCACGGCGATGCCGTGGATTTTCACGAGTCGTTCAGAAAGCTGCGGCGTCGCCCGTGCTTCCCTCGCGCGACGAGGGGAGGACCTTGGTCTCCTTCACTTGGAGGCGCGTTCCCGGCACGACGTGACGACCACTATCCGCCGAGGCTTTGCGCGAGCCCCGCCATCTCGCTGGCTGCGTGTGCGTCGCCGATGCGATTGGCCACCTCGATCCCTTCTTTCAGAATCGGAATCGCCTCCGACCCGCGATTTGTCGCCGCGAGGATCTGTCCCTGCTGGAGATAGGCCGCGACGTACTGCGGGTCGACCAGCAGAACTTGCCGGAGTCCGGCGAGGGCTTCTTCCGCCCGACCGTGGCTCCAGTCGTCCATCGCCAGTCCGTATATGAGGAAAGGATCGGTCGGAGACTCTGAAAGGAGGGCCTCGAGCTTCTGGCGGCGGGTGAGAGACATGCGTGGGGCGATTCCGATCGATCAAAACGGCGGCGGCTTCAGCGAAAGACCGCTCCCGCCAGGAAATTTCCGGGCTCGCCCGGCGGTGAGGCGCAGGACTTCTCCAGTTCCACATTGGCAGGTTACGCGGACTGTACGCCACCCCCGCTGGGGTTTGAAGGGGGCACAAAGGGGGGGCCGATCATCGCAGTCGTGGAGCGGAATGGAATGCACTCCGGAAGGCTGACGGATTTGGCCACCACAAGACTTTGCGCCCAGGGAACAGGTCCGCGAATGTCGAACAGCCTCCTGCACGGACTGTGCATCGCTCTCTTTGCGACTGCCGGTTCGACCAGTTACGGCGACGGCCCGATTGAATCCGCTTCTGCTGTCTCTGCCGCCGCACCGGTCGCGGGCCATCCGAGCAAGAATCGGCTCTCGCCGTTTGTCGAACAGATCCAGCAGATCTGTCCCTCGACGGTCAACATCCACACCGAGAAGCGGCAGAAGCTCGACGTCGTGCTGAACCTGAGCCCGTCGAAAGGCTCCCGCATCAACGGCATGGGGACCGGCGTCATCCTCGACGAGCGGGGCTACATCGTCACCAACCACCACGTCGTCCAGGACGTGGAAACCCTCCGCGTCACGCTCTGGAACAAGGAGACGTACGACGCGTACGTCATCCGCTCCGACAAGCAGAGCGACCTGGCGATCATCAAGATCACCCCCCGCTCGCCTCTCCCCGTCGCCCCGTTCGGCACGTCGTCCGACCTGATGCTCGGCGAAGACGTCTACGCCATCGGGAACGCGTACGGCTGGGAACACTCGGTGACCCGCGGCATCGTCAGCGCTCTGAAACGCGACGTTGAGGTCAACGAAGAGCAGTCCTACAAGAACCTCATCCAGACCGACGCCGCGATCAACCCCGGCAACAGCGGCGGGCCGCTGCTCAATTCGGATGGAGAGATCATCGGGATCAACGTCGCCATCCGGGCGGGTGCCCAGCGGATCGGCTTCGCCATTCCGATCGATGATGCCCGGCTCGTTGTCGCCCGGCTCCTCTCCGTGGAAGCGATGGACAGTCATTACCACGGCATCTCGACGACCGACGAGAAACGCGGATCCGAGCGGAAGCTGATCGTCAAGTCGGTCCAGCCGAACTCCCCCGCCGCTGAGGCTGGCCTCCAGGCCGGCGACGTCATCATCAAGGCGGGAGCGGTCAAGGTGACCGACGGTGTCGACCTCGAGCGAGCCCTGCTCGGACGTCCGGTCGGCGACAAGGTCGAGTTTGTCGTCCGCCGCAATTCCGAGACCACCTCGAAGGAACTCGCCGTCGCTCCCCTGAGCCCTGAGCGGGCCAATGCCGTCCGGACGCAGCTCCACGCCGGAGGAGCGCTCGCCAGCAACGAAGTCCGCGTCGCCGAGAAGCCCGCCTCCGCGGCGGCCGCGACCGCGGACCGGACCTGGGAGATCCTCGGAGTGAAGCTTGAAAAGCTTCCGACCGGTGACAAGAGCCTCACCGGGCAGCAGTATCGCGGCGGGATGCGGGTGACCGACGTCCGCCAGCAGAGCCCCGCTTCGATGAACGGCATCCGCCGGGGCGATGTCCTGGTCGGCCTGCACGTCTGGGAAACGATCGACCGGGACAATGTCGACTTTGTCCTGAACCATCCGGACTTCCGGACGATCAACCCCATCAAGTTCTACATCGTGCGAAGCGGCGAGACACTGTTCGGCCACTTCAATCTCACCGCGGCCCGGTAAAACGAGCTGCCGGCTGTCGGCGATCAGCTCGCGGGTCCGGAAAAGGCCCCCATGGCGGATCGGCGCCGGATTGAATCACACGAAGCCGCACTCCTCATCGGGTGCGGCTTCGTCGTTTATGGGTCACCCATCTTGTGCGGTGACTCCGACAGCTCGCGAATGGCACTCCCCGCTGCAGGAAGCACCAGAGGAGTGTGCCTCAGTGGCACACTTCGCTCCGACTTCGCGCAGGGACGCGCCGGATCCCGGTGGACTGGGCGGGGAAGAGTCCCGGGAACCTGAGTAAACTCTCTCCTCCGCCGCGGCGGGACTTCGCCGCAAGTCAGTTGCGAACCCTTCTGCGGCGCACAAAAATCTGCCACGGCGC
>JAEYWB010000936.1 GCA_023429275.1 Planctomycetota bacterium | reverse complement strand
CGCGAAATAGGCGGTGAAACATTGCGGCCAGTGATCTCGGCCGCCGGCGGGGTTCACGCGCGGGGTACGGCCGAATTCGGCCAGGTTGCAGACAAGCGTGTCGTCCAGCATCCCTCGGTCCGACAGGTCCTCAATGAGGGCGCTGTAGGCCCGGTCGTACATCGGGGCGACGATGTCCTTCATCCCCGCGATCGACGTGAACGGCTTGGAACCGTGGATATCCCAGGTAATCTCGTCGAACACCGTCAGGAACGTGTTGATCGTGACGAACCGGACTCCCGCCTCGACGAGCCGCCGCGACAGCAGACAGCACTGGCCGAACCGGTTCATGCCGTAGCGGTCGCGAACCTTCTGCGGCTCCTTCGACAGGTCGAACGCCTCGCGGGCCTGGGGGCTCGACATCATCCGGAACGCCGCCTGGAAGTTGCTGTCGAGGAGCGCGGCGCTTTCCGAGGCTTCGAATTCCTTGACCGCGTCGTCGACGATCTCGCGCATCCGCTTGCGGCGATCGAGCCGGGCCGTCCCCATGTCGCTCGGCGGCAGGAGGTCGGGAACCTTGAAGTTCGGCTTCGACGGGTCCGCCATCAGGGCGAACGGGTCCTGGGCCTTGCCGAGGAATCCCCCCGCCTGACCATTCGGCAGGTTTCCGCCGCCGCGTCCCATCGGTTCGGGCAGGATCACGAACGGCGGCAGGTCGGATTTCCGCCCCTTCAGGTAGCTGACGACCGAGCCGCAGTGGGGGGTGTTGACACCGCCGGTGAACAGGCGTCCTGTCTGCATCATCTGCCAGCCGGCGTCGTGGACGGCGGCCCCGGTGTGATGGCACGAGCGGACGAACGAGAACTTGTCCGCCACCTTGGCGTGCATCGGGAGGATCTCGGAGATCTGGATCCCCTTGACGTTCGTGTCGATCGCCTGGAACGGCCCGCGAACCTCGGCGGGGGCGTCCGGCTTCATGTCGAAGGTGTCGAGCTGACTCGGCGCCCCGAGGTTGAAGATCATGATGCAGGCGCGGTTGTCTTTCCCCTTGGCGACCGCGCCCGCTTCCTTGGCCTGGAGGTACTGCGGGAGCGACAGCCCGACAGCTCCGAGCGTTCCGACCTGGAGGAAGTCCCGCCGCGTCGTTCCGTTACAGGTGGTGGCCTGACCTTCACCTTCGAACTTCAGCATGGGACCCTCGCGCGCCGGTCGATATTCCGCTCACGAGCCGGTCCGCATGGAGCGGCTCGCAGCAACAGTTTAACGAGGTTTGATGCGTCTCGCGACCGGAAAGTGACTCGCCTCCCGCTCGGTACGTTGAGCGAACGCCTGGTGTCCCTGGCCCGCGGCGGGCCTTCCCTCTTGCGGCTCTCCCTCATCGCACGGGGAGGATGGCGACGACCGCCCGGCTGGAGCGGATTCGAGAAGATCGTTCGTCGATTTCGGAGCCGCTATTCTTCGCCGGCTGCGTTCCCGGTTCCTCGGAGTTTGCCTTGAAATCCTTTCTCACCGCTCTCGCCTTCGCGGCGGGAGCTGCCACGTCGGCTCAGGCGGCGGTCAATGCCCAGCTCGGGCGGCGTCTGCATCCGTTTCAGGCGGCGTTCGCCTCCTTCGCGATCGGCACGCTCGTCTGCCTGATGATTTGTCTCGGAATGCGAACGACGTGGCCACCGCTTTCCAAGGTCGCGGCGATTCCCTGGTGGCTCTGGATTGGCGGGGCACTCGGGACGCTCTACGTCACCTCGAGCATCGCGATCACCCACAAGATCGGCGTCGCCGCCATGCTCGCGGTGGTCATCGCCGGGCAGATGACGATGTCGCTTCTCATCGACCACTTCGGATGGTTTCACATGTCCCCCCGCACGATCAGCGGCCCGCGAATCGTGGGAGCCCTGCTCGTCGTGATCGGGATGGTCCTGATGGTGATGCGGACTCGTGTCGACTGAGCGGCCAGGGGGAACTCTCGGCCATGCACACCGGTGGCCGGGAACCGCTCGATTCCCGGCCTCTCCAGCAATCCCTATAGTGCCGGTCGACCCGTCAGCGTCGTTGCACGGGCACTGAACGCGCTGCCTTGAGTCTCATGTCCCCGACCGGCGAACTTTCGGAACAGAGTCCCGAATACCGGTCCGCCACGGACTACCTCTTCCGTCGCGTCAACTTCGAGCGGCTTTCGGCCCAGGCGATGGCCGAAGCGGGGTTCAAGCTCCATCGGATGCGACGACTCCTCGATGTGCTCGGCTCTCCCGAACAGTCGATTCCGGTGGTCCACGTCGCCGGAACGAAGGGAAAGGGTTCCACGTCGGTGATGACCGCCGCGATGCTGCAGGCGGCGGGCTATCGTGTCGGACTCTATACATCGCCTCACCGGGTCCGGTTCGAAGAACGGATGGTGGTCAATGGCGTGCTTCCGACACCTCAGGAAATCGTCGACCTTGTCCGCCGCGTCCAGGCCGCCGAGGCCGAGCTGGGAAATGAAGGCCTCGAGCTGACATTCTTCGAGCAGACCACCGCGATGAGCTGGCTCCATTTCCAGGCGTCGCGCGTCGATATCGCCGTCTTCGAAGTAGGACTCGGGGGACGGCTCGATTCGACGAATGTCTGCCGGCCCCTCACGACAGTCATTACGAGCATCAGCCGTGACCACATGCGAATGCTCGGGGATACGCTCGAAAGTATCGCCCGGGAGAAGGCGGGAATCGCCAAGCGAGGGGTGCCGATGCTCAGCGGAGTGACGGCCGCTGAACCCGCGGCCGCCATTCGCAAGGCGTGTCACGACGAGGGCGCGCCGCTGTACGAACTCGACCGGGAGATCCGGATCACGAACATCCGTCCGCTCGAGGCCGCCGGAGGCGAAGAGGGGGACGAACGCCCGCTGCCGAGATATCGATTTGACCTTGCGACCCCCTGGACCGAGCAACGCGACCTGGCGGCCCCGCTGGCCGGATTTCATCAGGTGACCAACACGGCGCTTGCCGTGACGGCGGTCAGGTCCCTCGAGGCGAGTGGCTTCGTGGTTTCGGACGGCGCGATCCGGGAAGGTCTGTCGCGGGTCGACCTGCCACTTCGGCTGGAGGTCCTCTCGCGCCGCCCGCTCGTCATCGTCGACTCCGCCCATAACGACGCGTCGATCCAGGCCCTCCGCGAGACTCTCCAGGACCTTCCCTGCCGGAAACGGACGCTGATCTTCGGCTCCTCTCGCGACAAGGAGACGGCACGGCTGCTCGAGATTGCGATCCCCGCGTTCGATCGAGTGATCGTCACGCCGTATCTCCTCAATCCCCGCGCCGTCTCAACGGAAGAACTGCTCGAGATCGCCCGTTCGATCTCCGGCGGCACCGTGGAAGGAGCGTCCTCTCCCGCGGAGGCGTGGGCTCTGGCCCAGCAGGGGGCCTGCCCTGACGACCTCATCTGCGTGTCGGGATCGTTCTTCCTGGCCGCGGAGTTTCGCGAGCTGCTGACATCCGCCAGCACCCCCTCCCCTCCGACTCCTTCCTGAGCCCCGATCTATCATGCGCACCCTGATCCGAGGCGCGACGTGCGTCCTCCCGTCCGGAACGACATCGGCGTCCGTCCTGATTGACGGCCACCGGATCGCCGCCATCAATCCGCCGCAGGTCCAAGTCGACCGGATTGTCGAGGCGGAGGGGCTTCATCTCCTCCCCGGGGCGATCGACGACCAGGTTCACTTTCGTGATCCGGGCCTGACCCACAAGGAAGATCTGCACACCGGCAGCGTCGCCTGTGCCAAGGGAGGAATCACGACGTTCCTGGAGATGCCCAATACGAAGCCGACCACGACCAGCGTCGAGGAGCTGCATCGAAAGCTCGAGCTCGCCGCCGGCAAGTCGGTCGTGAACTATGGCTTCTACATCGGCGCGACGCCGAACAATATCGCCGAGCTTCAGGCGGCAAAGCGGACGCCGGGGATCAAGATCTTCATCGGGTCGAGCACGGGGGACCTCCTCGTCGACGCCCAGGACGCTCTCGAGCGGATCTTTGCCGAGACGACGCTGCCGATCTGCGCCCATTGCGAGGATGAGACGACCGTCCGGGCGAACGCCGCGCGGCTCGCGGGGATTGAGGATGTCGCCGTCCATTCGCAGATCCGCGATCATCAGGCGGCGGTGATCGCGACTCGCCGGGCGATCGATTTGGCGAACCGGTACAAGCACCGGTTCCATGTTCTGCACGTCTCGACGGCGCAGGAGACGGAGCTGTTGCGGGATCGCGGCCCGTACGTCACCGCGGAAGCCTGCCCGCACCATCTCTTTTTCAGCATCGATGACTACGCCCGCCTCGGTTCACTCGTCCAGATGAACCCCTCGATCAAGACCCGCGAGGACAACGCCGCTCTCTGGGCGGCCCTTCGCGATGGAAGGATCGAGGTCATTGCGACCGACCATGCTCCCCACACGCTCGAGGAAAAGCGGCAGCCCTATCCCAAGTCCCCTTCCGGCCTGCCGGCAGTCGAGAACTCGATGGCCCTGATGCTCGATGCCAGTCATCGCGGCCTCTGCACGCTCGAGCAGGTCGTCGCCTGGATGTGCACCAATCCCGCCCGTATCTGGGACATCGCCCGCAAGGGGGCAATCGTCGAGGGCTACGACGCGGACCTTGTCCTCGTGGATCTTCAGAAGTCGCAGACGATCCGGAACGAAGAGCAGCTGACGAAGAGCGGCTGGAGCCCATGGGACGGCATGACTCTCACCGGCTGGCCCGTCAGGACCTGGGTGATGGGAAACGTGGTCTTCGAAGAGGGAACGGTCGATCGCACCGTTCGGGGAACGGAAGCCCGGTTTGAGCGGTGATGGGTTCTTGGCCACAGAGCTCTTAGCGCGGCGTAGCCGCAACCGATTGTGGCAAAAGAGCGTCGGCAGCGCGGGTAGAGTGAAGGGTGTAGACGACCTTTTTCTCAGCCGCGGAGCCGACGCCGTGCGACAGTTTATCCAACGTCA
>JAEYWB010000903.1 GCA_023429275.1 Planctomycetota bacterium | reverse complement strand
CTGCCCACTACCCACTTTCTCCCCCCATGTCCCATTCAGCCGACAACACCGAGCCGAATCTGACGCCGATTCTGGACATGGTCTTCCAGCTGATCACCTTTTTCATGCTGGTGATCAACTTCAAGGGGGCCGCGCTCGACATGTCGCTGCAGCTCCCGGTGCTCGGCTCGGCCCGGCCGCTCGAGACGAAAGAAGGGGAAGCCCTGCTGTACCTCAACATCGATTCGCAGGGGAAACTCAAGCTGTACGGAGAGATCAAGGAGCTTGAGCCCTACGTTGCTGAAGAAGCCGCCGTGGCGGTCAAGCAGGAGAAGAAGAAGAACAAGAACTTCGTCGAGGGGGGAGACCTGCCGACGATGGTGGTCATCCGGGCGGACCGGTCGACGCCGTTCCGGCTCCTCAACACCGTCATGACGACTTGCCAGAAATACGGCTACCGCCGGTTCAGCCTCAATGCGATGAACCGCGCCAACTGACGCGAGTTCGTTTGGAAACCTGACCGATTCCGGTCCGCCGAGACGTCCCATGTACCGCCGACGCAACAAACATCAGGACGAAGAGGTCCAGCTCAACCTGGCGGCCATGCTCGACATGGCGTTCCAGCTGCTGGCGTTTTTCATCCTGACGTTCAAGCCTTCGCCGGTCGAAGGTCAGCTCTCACTCAACCTCCCGCCGCCGGGCGCGGCCCCGATCATGCAGCAGGGGGCCCCCCCCGACTCCGCTCCGGTGAAGACCGACCTTCCGAACGAGACCATCGAGTCGTACCTCCTGCAGGTGACGGCCGACTCCCAGGGAGAGATCTCGCAGGTCAAGGGGACCAACGGCGAAACGGTCTTCGCCGGAGGAGCAACCCCGGGCAACCTCGAGCGGCTCAACCGGACGCTCAATGACGCCTTCGGCAAGTCGGCGGTGTATGAGCAGGTCCTGATCATGGTCGATCCCACGCTCCGCTACGACGAGCTGATGAAGGTGATCGACATGTGCCTGCGGCAAAAGCTCCCCGACGGGACCTCGCTGCAGCGGATCAGCTTCAAGGAAATCCCGGGCGGGGCGTGAGAAGTTGCCGGGATCAAGAATTGCCACAGAGGTCACATAGCACACAGAGTCTCCTCTGAGTCCTCTGTGCTCCGTGTGGCAGAAACGCTTTTGAAACAGCTCGTACCTGACGAGTCCGGTTGGAACCGTGGGCGAGCGCCCGGCGGCTGATTCGCAGCGACAGACCGCAGGAGGCCACGCGCGACTCCCCGGGGAGTCCGGCCACGGGGCCCCTCCGAGGAATCGCCCCCTGGCCCACGCGATCGCCAGACTCCGCGCGGAGTGCATTCGGGTTCCTTCGTGCGGACCGCGGTTTTCGGCCGCGGTCGAACAGACTCGCGCGTTGAATCCTGTCCCCGCCTATCTAAGATGTTGAAACAAGTGTTCGGCTTTCCGTCTGCTCGGCGTGAAGGCCGGCGGGGTGACGAGTCCTTTTGAGGCCGCCCCCCCCGACGCCGTTTCTCGCTCCCTCCGACCCTCCTCGAGGTCTTCCGTGAGTTCCATCGATCAGCTCGTCGCCGAAAAGAAGGCCGCCCTCGACAAGCAGACCGTCGACATCGTCCAGCTCCACTTTCATCCGGTGCTCGGAGCCCCCTACTGGCTCGAAAAGGCGAAGTCGCTGAAGTTCGATCCCCTCAAGGAGATCAAGTGCTTCGACGACCTCAAGAAGTTCCCGCTGTTCGATGACGAGGACCTCCGCGGCGGACCGGTCACCCGCATGCTGCCGCAGAAGTGGAAGGACGAGCCGAAGTACGTCTTCGAGACCGGCGGAACGACCGGGATCCCCAAGTCCCGCTGCGTCGTCCGGGATCACTGGATCGACTACGAGGAGTTCTCACGGACGATCCCCGATGCCGCCTTCCCCAAGGGAGCCAACTGGCTGATGCTCGGCCCCTCGGGCCCGCGGCGACTGCGGCTGGCGATCGAGCATCTCTGCCAGTTCCGCGGCGGCATCTGCTTCTGCGTCGACCTCGATCCGCGGTGGGTCGTCAAGGTCCTCAAGAAGGGGGACGTCGCTCACGCGAAGGCGTATGCCGATCACGTGATCGACCAGGCGATGACGGTCCTCTCGGCCGGCCACAACATCCAGTGCGCCTTCGCGACGCCGAAGCTGCTCGAAGCTCTCGCCCTGCGGCTCATCGACAAGGGATCGAGCCTGGAGGAAGCCGGCATCAAGGGGGTCTTCTGCGGCGGCACCGAGATGACCTCGCAGTGGATGCGGTTCGCCAAGGAGGAGCTCCTCGGCGAGAACGTCTACATCACGCCGACCTACGGCAACACGCTGATGGGGCTCGCCTGCGGCAAGGACGTCACCGCGGCCGAGAACTACAAGATCAGCTACTACGCTCCGCAGCCCCGCGCCGCGGTCGAGGTGGTGGAGTTCAAGGACTACTCGCAGGTCGTCCCCTACGGCAGCACCGGTCGAGTGAAGCTCTACACGCTGACCGAAGAGCTCTTCATCCCCGGCTTCATGGAACGGGACGAAGGGGAACGCGAAAAGCCCTACGAGAAGTTCCCCTGGGACGGAATCAGCGGCACGCGGCCGTTCCACGAGTTCGCCAAGACGACCGTCGTCGGCGTGTACTGAGACGGCCTAGGGCCCAAAGCCTAGGGCCGGAAGTCGTTCCCGCAGCTACATGTTCTCTGGCCCTAGGCCTTTCGGCTCTAGGCCCTAGGCCCTTCTATGTCCCACCTCGATCAGAACCGCCGGGCCTGGAATCATCTCGCGGAGTCGAAGAGCCAGTTCGCCCACACGGCGACTGACGAGGAGTGCGCGCACCCCCTCGTCCCGCTCGACGGCCGCGGATGGCTCCCGGGGAACGTCGAGGGGCTGAACGTCCTGTGCCTCGCGGCGGCGGGGGGCTGGCAGTCGGTCCTCTATGCGAGCGCGGGGGCGAACGTCACGGTCGTCGACATCAGCCCGTCGATGCTCGCTCTCGACAAGCAGGAGGGGGACCGCCGCGGCCTCACGATGCGGCTGATCGAGGGGAGCATGGACAACCTCTCGATGCTCGAGGACGCCAGCTTCGACATCGTCCACCAGCCGGTCAGCACCTGCTACGTCCCGCGGCTGCAGGACGTCTACAACGAGATCGCCCGGGTCCTGAAGGACAAGGGGCTCTATATCAGCCAGCACAAGACCCCGACCTGCCTGCAGGTGGTCGACCGGGACCGCTACGACCGGTACATCATCGGCCTGCCGTATTACATCGGCGACGATCCGCTTCCGCCGGTCGGGGACACCTCCTACCGCGAACCGGGAGCGACCGAATACCTCCACCGGTGGGAAGAACTCGTCGGGGGCCTCTGCCGGGCGGGCTTCGTTATCGAAGACCTGACGGAGCCGAAGCGGGGGGACCCCGCTGCGAAGCCCGGGAATTTTCGACACCGCGGCATGTACGTCGCCCCGTACCTGCGGATCAAAGCCCGGCGGATGCGGGAACGGACAACGCTCCCCGGCACCAGGTCGATCTGGCTTCCCTGATCGTTTCGGTTCGCAGCCGAACGCGGTCCGTCATTCGACGTCCGGCCGGCCGCCGACGGCTCGGCGGACCACTTCCCAGAGGCTCGGGAGCTCGCGCTCCGGCTCGTTGGCCTCTTCGCCATCGGTTTCAAAAGTCCATCCGCACGTCGCGCAGGCTCCCGCTTCGTTGAGATGACCGCCACAGGCCAGGCACTCCGCCTCGCTGCGGCTGGCGGCCGCTTCGGCAGAAGGAGCGAGCGTCGACACGAATCGATCGGGTTCCGGAAGATGGTCCTGCAGAGCCTCGCGGGCGGCGGCGGCCTGGTCTTCCCCGACAAGAATCCGGGGTGAAGTCGGCCAGCCGAACGGCAGCTCCCCCACCACGCCCTGAAGCAGTTCGTTCTCGATGAGGACCGGGATCCCGAGTTCCTCGAGCCGCATCCGGACGATGTGCGCGTCGGGAAGCCCCTTCGCCCGATAGATCTCCACGAGCCGCGTGTTCTCGTCCATCGTACGAGCCCTCTCCCTGAGGCGTGCCCTCGGTGACCCTCTATCCTACGCAAGGAGCGGCCTGTCGAACACGTCCCCCCGGGTTCCGAAGAACCGCGGTTCAGGCGATGGTTTGCGTTCGAGTGAAGAGACAGGCCCCCGGCTCCCGGGATGATGATCCGTGAAACCCGTGTGAACGGTGGTGAATCATCGGTCCCGTCGTCGGGCGCGGCCGTGGATTCGGGTTGAGACCATCAAGTCCCGGGCAAGCTGCGACCGCCGCGAGGGGGCGCCATCGCGTTCCTCGCTGCGAGTCTCCGGAGGCCCCAATCCAGGCGGATTCAGCGGGCATCGGTACCGGTCAGGCGGTCGGCCTTGTGGGAGCGAGTTCCCACGGCGTGTCGTCCGACATCAATTCCCAGAGCCGGGGGAGTCCGGCTTCCAGCGCCGCGCGGAGCGGGTCGTCGATCGTCCCCGCCAGCGACTTGAGCTGGACCGGCCTGTCGGGAGCGAATCCTTCCTCGCTCTCGCTGTAGAGGACCGGGGGCCGGCTCATCCAGTCGACGAAGTTCTGGCCGACGCGGCGGCCGAGATCGGCTTCCCCCTCCGGAAACGGTCCTTCCGCAACGAACACGATCTGGCACGGCTTGCGGGCCTGTCCCCAGAGCCGGTCGGTCCCCCGCTGAAGCGCCCCCGCAAGACGGTGCCGCAGGAAACTGACCTGCTCGTCCGGTTCGGCACCGAGGTAGGGGCTGAGGTTCCCCTCCAGGGACCGGATGAGCGGGATCGGTTCTCCGGTCAAACCGATTCCCGCGACAGTCCATCGGAGTTCGCGGGTCTCAACCAGGACGACGAGGAGGACAGGTTCCTTGGGAGCCATCAGTGACAACGGGGGCGAAGCAGGGAGGAGGAAACTGCGACAGGGGGCCGGTGAATCTCAGGAAGGAGGGCTCATTCCGGCCATCGCTTGAGGAGGGCGTCCCCGCGCTGCGTCAGGAGCTGCCACCGGGGAGCGTCGACCGCGGAGGGGGGAACCTCGGCCGCCAGCGAGGAGGCATCGCAGACGAACGACCGGACGTCGGTGTTGAACCGCCGCCGATCTTCGCCCCGGCGATACTCGGCCGCGGCTTCGTGAAGCACTTCGATCAGCTCGTCGGGGTCCCACGGCTTCGTCAGGTAGCGGTAGAGACCGCCATGGTTGATTGCGTCGACCACCGCCTTGATGTCGGCGTACCCGGTGAACACGATCCGGACCGTCTCAGGGTACTCCTTCCGCGCCTTGGCCATCAGCTCGACGCCGGTCATTCCGGGCATTCTCTGGTCGGTCAGGATCACCTGGATCGGATGCGCCGCGAGGATCGCCAGGGCTTCTTCCGCTCCCTGGGCGATGTGCAGCTCGAATTCCCGGCGGAGAAGTCCGCGAAGCGACTGCAGGATCTCGGGTTCGTCGTCGATCACCAGCAGCTTGGGTTTCTCAATATCCGGCATGTCGATCCTCCCCGGCGCGCCCGGGATGGTTGCTCATTGGGTGGCGGCGGGGGCGGAGTCCGGAGACGGGGGCCGCAGCGGAAGCCACACTCGAAAGGTGCTCCCGCGGCCGACCTCGCTTTCGACGTCGATCCGGCCTCCGTGGTCGGCGATGATCCCATAACTGATCGACAACCCCAACCCCTGCCCCTGGCCAACCGGCCGGGTGGTGAAAAAGGGTTCGAAGATCCGTCCGAGATGGGCTTTGTCGATTCCGCAACCTTCGTCCGCGATTTCGATGACCACGCCGCCTTGACGCTCCACTCCCGCCCCCGCCTCTTCGGGACGGGTGTTGAT
Organism: Planctomycetota bacterium; assembly: GCA_023429275.1. Lineage (GTDB taxonomy): Bacteria > Planctomycetota > Planctomycetia > Planctomycetales > Planctomycetaceae > Planctomyces_A. The sequence goes on along the minus strand of JAEYWB010000903.1, from coordinate 2,357 downwards.
CCGCAGCATACCTCCCTGGCGGCTCGCCTGAATGGCGTTCAGCAGAAGACTGTGCAGCACCTGGTTGACTTTTCCGGGCCGGCATGTCACGGAGGGAATCGGGGTGATCTGCCGCTCGATGCGAAGCTGCCGTTCTTCGAGCGGGCGGCGAAGCACGGCAAGCGTCGATGTGACAGCGAGGTTGAGATCGATCTCGTCGAGCTCCGCCTGGTCAAGCCGGGCGAACTGCCGGAGGTTGAGGACGATATCCCGGACACGCCGAAGTCCCTCGACCGAGGCGTCGAGCAGTCGCGGGAATTCCTCCCGGATGTCGTCGAGACCGAACTCCCGCTCGTCCCGCTCGAGGCGGGCGGCCAGTTCCGGGTCGGCCTCGCGGATCACCGGGCGGGCTTCCGCGGAGCGGTCGAGCAGCGTGAGGAGGTCGGCGCCGTCCCGCTTGAGCACCGACAGGTTGTTCGTGACGAATGCGATCGGGTTGTTGATCTCGTGCGCCATGCCGGCGGCGAGCTGGGCGAGGCTTGCGAGCTTCTCGCTCTGCACGAGGGCGGCCTGCGTCTCCTTGAGCTTCTGGTTCTGTTCGGCCAGGGACCGCTGGAGGCGGATCATCCGCTCCCCCTGCCGGACCCGGACCCGCAGCTCGTCGGGGGCGAACGGCTTTTCGAGGAAATCGTCCGCCCCCGCTTCCATCGCGGCGACGAGGTCTTCCTTCTCGGTCTTGGCGGTGAGGAGAATGACGTAGACGTACCGGTCACGGACTTCGCCCCGGATCTTCCGCACCAGCCCGAGGCCGTCGAGTTCCGGCATGATCCAGTCGGTGAGGACGATCGGGAACTCGTACTTCCGGAACAGTTCCCATGCCGCGGCGCCGTTCTCGGCCTCGGTGACGTCGCACCCCCAGCGGAGCAGCGAAGACGTTAAAATCTTCCTCGCAACGGGACTGTCTTCGGCGACGAGTACTTTCATGCGATTGGCGGCCGGATGACCCGGTCATCCAGGAAGTTGCCGACGGGGACATCGCTCCCATGACGCCCTGCCGGCTTTCTCTGGTGAGAGTACTGCGCCAGGCGGAAGGAGGAAACCGGCCGGAACCTTCCCCACCACGGGAAATTTCATCCGCGATCGCGATGCCGACCGTTCGATGTCACAGAGGCGTGCGGTGTGACAGCCACGGCCCGCACTGTCCCGTGAGGCGCTCCTTCGCCGCTCTGCCCTGTCATCCTGCCCGGTCATTCTCCCTTGACGGAGGCCTTCCCGCCGGCTGTCTCGATCTGCTTCTGGAACGCCTTGGCCTCAGCCTCGGAGAGAGAGCCCTTCAGGCTGATGGGAAGGGCCTCCGAGAGTTGCAGGGCGTCCTTCAGCTCAAGATCGGCGATCTTCATGACCGCCTTCGCGATGCTCACTCGCTTGGTCGGCGGCATCTCCTCCAGAACGACTTCGAATTTTCCCCCGCCGCTCGCAGCGGGAGCCTTCGCCATGGGCATCGGCTTTTCCGACGAGGCGGCGACGGCGGGCGTTGCCGGTTCTCCCTTCTTCTCTTCGGAGGAAGCCGCGCCCCTGGCTTGGCTGGCCAGGCGAGTCTCCTCCGCCCGAGTGATGACGAGGCTGCCTCGATTGATCCACTCGTTCCAGTTGCCGCTGCCGTAGTCCACCCAGTTGCACTCGACCGGTCCCTCCTCCGAGTCGCTCAGGACCCGAAGCGTGTACCACTTGCCTCCCCATTCGGCCTGCAGCTTCGTCCCCTTCGGAACGACGAGGTCCTCCGAGAGACGCGACGAATCGCGCGGAAGCGGCAGACGAATCGCATAATCGTGGGCAGGGGTCCTCGGACGGCTTGAGGCCGATTTCTCGAGCTTCTCGAGCCGGGCCGCGTAGAACTGTATGGCGTCCGCCTCTTTCAGCCGGTCGAGAGTTTTCTGCTCGATCGCGAGCGCCCCCCGCGCCCGGTTCTCCTTCCGGTTGTGGTGATTGTCCCAGAGGACCGGAACCTCCGTGCCCCGGGCTCCCAATGTGACGGTGACGGTCTCGAACCGGTTTCCCCATTCCGCCTTCAGCGGCGTGCCGGGGACGAGCGTGATGTCGGCCGGCAGCGGGACGAGCCCTCCGTCGAGCGGCTTCGTCCCCCCATCGAGGACCTGGACGCTTGGCCGGAACGTGGCGGGCGCCGCCCGGCCCTTATCGAGCGTGGCGGTCGATATGGCAACCCGGGACCGGGCCATCGAGCTGATGGCGGGACGCCGGTCGAGCGGCTTCGACCACTTGATCGTCAGAAGCTGGGGAGAGACCGCGACCAGTTCCCCCTCGTGCCACTCGGCCATCCAGGTCCCGAGGACCGGCATGCCGGGGAGGAGCGGTTCCGT
>JAEYWB010000881.1 GCA_023429275.1 Planctomycetota bacterium | reverse complement strand
GTTTCGACGCGAACCCCGCAAAACCGGCTTCCGAGGCAAAATCGATACAGGCCGCAGAGTCGATCAGGTCGATATCGAAGAGGAAGGGAGACCGCGCCTGCTCGCGCGGCTGCCGTCGGAAGGGGGGAAGGGGAGCATGCTGCAAGGACTGTATTCCGCGGCGGCATCGATGGATGCGGCGGATCTTCAGCACACGATCGTGTCACGGAATCTGGCGAACGTGAACGTTCCCGGCTTCCGGCGGATGTTCGTTCATCACGAGAGCAACGCCGGAGCAGACGATGGGGGATCGGTCGACACCTCGGGTTACAAAGGGCCCGGCGCGCCGCAGATTGCCACCGATTTCACTGCCGGCTCCACGAGGAGGACAGAGCGCTCCCTGGATGTCGCCCTGATGGGGGACGGGTTCTTCGCAGTCGAGGGGCCGAACGGACCGCTCTACACGCGCAACGGGTCGTTCCACATCAACAACGAGGGGTATCTCGTCTCCGCCGAGGGGCTTCGGGTCCTGAACGATGACGGCGGATCCATCCAGCTTCGCGGGAAGTCGGCCGAGTCGGACGTATCGATCTCCAGCGGCGGCCGGGTTTCAGCAGAGGGGGTGCTTCTCGGAACCCTCCAACGGGTCGACTTCACCGATCGCAGCGTCCTGATCTCTCAGGGGGCGTCTCTCTTCGAAGCGCCGCAGAACGTCTTTCCGAGCCAGGTTCAGATACCGGTCCAGACCGGCATGCTCGAACAATCGAACGTCAACCCGGCGACCGAACTGGTCATCATGCTCACCGGCATGCGGCAGTACGAGGCCGCGCAGCGGACCCTGTCGACGATGGGGAACGCGATGCGCGAGCGAATCGATCTGGGGAGGAGCTGATCATGCTGCGAGCACTCTATACGAGCGCCACCGGGATGCGGGCACAGGAAACCCTCATCGACAACACGGCGAACAACATCGCCAACGTCAACACGACCGGCTTCAAGAAGAGCTACGTCAACTTCGCCGACCTCCTGTACTCGACGCAGCGTGCGCCGGGGACCGAGATCGCGACCGGGCAGGTCTCTCCGACGGGCCTCCAGATCGGCAGCGGGGTCCGGGTTGTCGGGACGACCAAGTCGTTCACCCCCGGGGTGCCTGAGCAAACGGGCGGCAAGTTCGACGTCATGATCGAAGGGGACGGATTCTTCAAGGTCCAGATTCCGGGCGGTGAATTCCGGTACACGCGAGACGGCTCGTTCACACCCGATGCGAACGGACAACTCGTCACGAAGGATGGTTACATCCTTCAGCCGCCAATCACGATCAATCCCGATGCTGAAGAGGTCACGATCGGAGTCGACGGAACCGTCTCGGTCACGGTCGCCGGACAGCCGATTCCGCAAAGTGTCGGAACCCTTCAGATCGTCAAGTTCCTGAACCCGGCGGGTCTCAGCAGCGAGGGAGGTAACCTCTACGCGGCCACCGGGGCCTCCGGCACTGAGGTCCCTGGCATTGCGGGACAGGGTGGCCTGGGGATGCTTCGTCAGTTCACTCTCGAAAAGTCAAACGTCGAAGTCGTGACCGAGCTGATCTCCCTGATCACGGCGCAGCGGGCGTACGAGGTCAACTCTCGCGCCATCCGGGCCGGCGACGAGATGCTTTCCACCACCAATGACATCGTCCGGTAGTCACTGTCTGGCAGGAGGCCAACCGGTGAGTCGTTCCCTTGTCATCCTCATGCTCCTCGCTGGCTTCTGCCAGGCAGAGTCCCTCCGCGCCGACCCGGCGGTCATCACGCTCCACCCCGCTGCGGCCACCGGCGAGGAGATCGTCTTCCTGCAGGATGTCGCCACCATCAAGGGGGGAAGCCGCGAAATGCGGTCGCAGCTCGAACAGATCGACCTGTGGGAGTTCAAGGGGACCGGCAGTGAGGAAGCGACGATCACACGGGCCTTGATTCGAACCCGGCTGCTGCTGGCTGACTTCCCCGATGAGAGCTTTGAGATCGTCGGAGAAGAGGAAGCGGTCGTCCGCCACGGGCCGAACATTCAGACGGCTTCGGCACAGAGGACCTCTCCTCTGAGTGCGCGGTCGAGGCCCCGCACTTCCCCACGAAGCCCCTCGCCGACGCCTTTGTCCGATGTCGAACTCGAGCGGCTCCTGCACGAGGGGATCGCCGAGTCCCTCCAGCTCGATCCGGAGGATGTCCGCGTCCGCCTCGCGCAGGCGTGTCTGCCCCGCTCGCTTCCGAAGGAGCTTGTCGGGAAGGTCGGCGTGATGGAACCGATGCTGCCGACGCGGCCTCTCCCGGGTCGTGTGACGGTCGGAGTCCGCGTCCTGGTCGACCAGAAGGTTGTCGCAAACGTCCAGACGCAGGTCGACCTGGCGATCCGACGCACTCTCCTCGTCGCCGCCGCCGACCTGCCGCGAGGAGCGAAGCTTTCGGACGCCGACCTCGAGGAACATGCGGTCTGGCTGACACGGGCCGAGCCGCATCCCCGCCGCTCCGATGCCATCGATGCAACGCTGAACCGGGATGTCTTCCAGGGACAGCCGCTGAAGATGAGCGATCTTGTTCGCCGTGGGGTGGGAGGAAGCGGCGATACGTCGGTCGTGGTCAAGAACCGCGACAAGGTCCAGATGACCGCCCGCAAGGGGGGGCTGGTTGTGGTGGTTCGCAACGCCGAAGCCCAGCAGCAGGGACGCGTCGGAGACTGGATCAGCGTCCGGAACACCTCGTCGGGCAAGATTGTCAGCGCCCGCGTCGTCGGACCGGGGGAAGTGGAAGTGCCGTTGTTCTGAGGGGACAGGGAACAGGGAGCGGTCGCGGCTCGGGGGGGCTCGCACCGAAGGTCGCGGCCAGGTGACTTGCTGGCGGACCGAGTGACGGAACCAAAGCGTCAGGAGGATGCGATGAGAAAATGTGATCTGCTTTCGATGGCCCTGGCCGTGGGGGCGGGGGCGGGAGCGGCCGGAACCGAACGGTCGGCGATGGCCCAGGACCTGTGGGAGCACCGCAGTCCGACCCACGCCTTTCTGTTCTACGACACGCAGGCCCGGCAGGTGGGAGACCTGCTGACGATCGTCGTCCGCGAGGATTCGAGCGTCCAGAACAATGACAATCGCGGCATGAAGAAGCAGACCGGCCTCAAGAGCGCCTTCTCGTTCGCAGGTGAAGCCGACGGGGGCTTCGCGACGCAGGACTCGAATGCCTCATTCGACGAGTCGCTGACGTCCGACCGCTCGATGTCCGGCAGCGCCACCTTCCGCAGCCAGCGGGCGTTCACCGACCGGATGACCGTCACCGTGACCGACGTCCTCCCGAACGGCAACCTGATCGTCCGCGGCACACGCGAGATCACGATCCAGGGAGACAATCGGACCCTGATCGTGACCGGCATTGTCCGGACCTACGACGTCAGTCCCGACAATACGGTCAACTCGAGGCTCATTTCCGACCTGCGGATGTTCTACGACGGCAAGGGAGCCGAGCAGGCCTTCACGAAACAGGGCTGGCTGGGGCGGATCGGCAACAAGGTCTGGCCGTTCTAGCGAGGAGTCGTCAGTCGTCAGTTTTCAGTCAGAGTTTCTGCGACCGCATCCTGCTCCCTGCTTGTGATCCTTATGACCACCCGAACGCTCCTGACCGCCGCACTGACGATCTCGACCGGGCTTGCGATGTCTCTCGCCGCGCCCGTCCTGTCGGCGAACGACGTCCGGATCAAGGACATCACGCAGATCGAGGGGGACCGGACGAACGTGCTCGTCGGGCTTGGCCTGGTGACCGGCCTGCAGGGGACCGGGGGGAAGAACCCGATCACCCGCGAGTTCGTCCTGAACCTGACACAGCGGTTCGGGATCCGGGCGGAGCCGGACCTCATCGCGCGGCTTCGGAACGACACCGCCGACAAGTCGGAAAACACGTCGGTCGTCGTCGTCACGGCGGAACTGCCGACCGGAATGCGGAAAGGCCAGACAATCGACGTCACCGTCTCGGCGATGGACGACGCGAAGAACCTCAACGGCGGCATCCTGCTGCCGACCCCCCTCGTCGCCGTTGATGGCCAGGTGTACGCTCTCGGCTCGGGGCCTGTTTCGACCGGCGGCTTCTCGTTTGGGGGCGACGCCGCCACCGCCCAGAAGAACCACCCGACGACGGGGCGGGTCCCGAAGGGAGCGTCGGTCGAGAAGGAGACGTTCTTTCCGGCCCAGACCTCCGGCCGGTGCCGGCTTCTGTTGCGGGACTCCGACTACGAGACGGCGATGCGGATTGCCGCGGTTGCCAATCAGAAGTATCCGGCTTCGGCCGAGGTCCTCGATGCGGGCTGCGTGCTTCTGACGGCGCCTCAGGATCGCGCGGACCGGACGCTCGCGTTCGTCGCCGAGATCCAGCAGCTGCGAGTCGTTCCCGACGTGCCGGCGAGAGTTGTCATCAACGAGCGGACCGGAACGATCGTCATCGGAGAGAACGTCCGCCTGTCGCGGGTCCTCATCAACCACGCCAACCTGGCGATCATGACGGCGGAGACTCCGGAGGTGTCGCAGCCCGCTCCGTTCTCCAACGGAGAGACGAAGACGGTCCCGCGGACTCAGGTCGATGTCGTGGAGGAGCGCAACCCGCTCACTATCCTTGAAGAAACAACGACGGTCGCCGACCTCGCCAATGCCCTGAACCAGCTCGGCGTCAGCCCCCGCGACCTCAGTTCGATCTTCCAGCAGCTCGCCGTTTCCGGCGCGCTGCACGCCGAGATCATTCCGCAGTAGGCATCCCATTTCTGGCCCCACGACCTCCGGGCGGATATCGCATGGACTCGATCTCTCCACTGATGAACCTCGGCTCGATGTCGACCGAAGCCCCCGTTGCGCGGCCCGGCCGGCAGGACGAAGCCGCCAGGGAGCTCGAAGGGATGTTCATGTCCCTCCTGCTCAAGGAAATGCGGCAGTCGATCGGCTCGGAGAACGGCTTCGCGGGGGACCCCTCCGACACGATCGGCGGGCTGTTCGATCAGATGATGGGGGATCACCTCGCTGCGGCGGGGGGACTCGGAATCGCTGACACGATCCGCGGCACTCTCCTGGGGAGTCCCACGCCATGAGCATGCAGACATTCGCCCCCCCCCGGAACCCGGAAGCTGTCCTGTCGCAGTTGGCCGATGAAGCCCAGTCGCTCCTGAGCCGTGAGGGGGACCACCTCGAACGGGTTCGCGCGTGGCTGCAGCGGGTCGTCACCGACTGGTCCGCCGCGGACCTCACCGCCTCCCTTCCCGAGATGGAGACCTCGGCGCGGCAGCTCGCCGAGCAGCGGCGGCGCTTCCAG
>JAEYWB010000870.1 GCA_023429275.1 Planctomycetota bacterium | reverse complement strand
GTCGTTGGCGGCGTCGATCGTGAGCTTCTTGAAATGCACTTCCCCGGTCGCCTGGCTGATCTGCACCGAGACTCCACCGGGGGGATCGACGTTCAGGTCGTCCGCCGTCACGTCTGCCGCGGAGTTGTCGATCACGAAGCCCCGGGCGCCGGGATCGGTGATCTTCGTCTGCCCGGCAAACCGCATCGTGCCGGCCCCCTGGTTGATGTAGACGCCATCTCCCGCCACGGTGTCGATGTCGAGGTTGTTCGAGAAGAAATCCCCCAGCAGGTTGATGAGCGACAGGCCGTTCGCCCCGCCGTTGGTGATTCCGACGTTCGTCAGGCTGACCGTACCGCCCGTCGTGTTCTCGACGCGGATACTGTCCCCGGTGACCTGGTTGAAGGTGGCATCGACATTGACGTTCGCACTGCCGCCATCGACGAACAGGCCCCGGCCCGCAATGGTGTTCATCGAGATACCGGTCAGGTCGACGAGCCCCGTCGCGCCGGTCAGCCGGATGCCGTCGCCGCCGAGATTGTTCAGCGAGACGTTCTCGATCAGGCCGCCGCTGATATTGTTCCCGACGATCCCGTCGCCGGTGAAGTTCTGGATCGTGAATCCGCTGACCCGGTTTCCGGCGCCCGTCATCGTGATGGCGTCGGCCCCGGCAGGGAGTCCGGTGCCATCGATGATCGGCGTCGCTCCGGCGTTGAGCGTCGGGAGGAGGAGCGAGCCGTAGCCCTGCACGGCGACGGAGGCTCCGGTCCCCTCGCCGATCAGCGACTGCCCGCCCGTCAGCGCGATCGACTCGTTGAGCGTCGAACCGGTGTGAACGAAGAACAGGTTCGCCCCGGCGAGCCCCGCCTGGGCCGCCGCGACCGACGTGTACGGATCGGCGGTCCCCCCCGTGCCGCCTCCGGCCGCTGTGCTGTCGATATGGGCGACGACGTAAGCGTTGCCGTTGGCGTCCCGGGCGACGACACCCTCTTCAAACCGCGAGGTCTGACTCACGATGACGTTGTAGTTCCGCTCGACGTAGCGGAACGGGTTGGGCATGTCGCGACGCCAGTCGGAGGCGGGGTTCTTGTTTCCCCACGGAAGGTTGAACTGCATCCCCGCCATGACCCGCGAGCCGAACGTATCGTCGTGCGTGAACAGCACGTTCGTGGTCACCGTGCTCGACAGGTCGAGCTCCGCCCGGACCTTCACGCCGTTGATGTCGTCCACCCCCGACCCGGTGAAGTGGTAGTAACCGACGTAGCCACGGAGCTGGTCGTTGACGCCCCGAAGGTCGACCGGAAGCGAATACCCCGTCTCGACGTCGAAGCCGATCATCGCGGTGCCGGTCAGCGTGCTCGAATCGAAGAGGAGCTGGTTGGCGTTGAACCGCGCGTTCGAGTTGACCCGCCGGAGGAGCCGCTGGTCGGGGCCGACCGGGGCGTAGAAGTTCCCGCGGACTTCAAACCGGTGGATCATCGCCTCGAGGCTGATGCCGATGTCCTGGAAGTGATAGCCGCTGCTGTTGTCGATGTCGTACCAGACGCTCGCCCCGTACCAGGCGTGTGCCGGTTCATCGAGATAGCGGTATCCGGCCCCGAGGCTCCCCCCGCCCCGCGCCCGGTTCGAGACGAACCCGCGGAAGTCGGTGAAGAACATGTGCTCATCGACCATCAGGTAAGGCATGAACTCGATCGGGCTGATCGATTCGTGCCGGCCGAAGGTCTGGAAGCCGAGGTGCCCGCCGCGACCGATGATTCCCATGAAGTCCGAGGTCGGCGGATCGTCATCGACGACCTCTTCCGCCTGCGTCTGCTGGATCTTCCCCTTGCTGGACTTGCCGGACTTGCTGCTCGACGTGGCGTCGGCGGTCCGGACACCCTTGCCGGGGGTTTCGTCTTCCCAGTCGCTCCACTCCAGGTCGTCCTTCTTGCCCGCTTCGAGCCGGGCATCGAACGCCCCGGACCCGAGTCCGGCGAGGCACCCGCCGAACACCGCCAGGCGGATCGACCGCCGGAAGCCGCGCCGCGCGTCTCCCGCAACGGGCCCCGAGGCGGACCGGCCGATTCTGCCGACCCCCTCATTCCGGAGCCGCTGGAAGGTGGCGATGAGCGACGAGAAGCGAAACATCTGCAGATTCCTTTCTGCCGGGCCGGGAAACCTTCAATTCGCCGGACGAATCGGGTCGATTGAATTCCTGACGTCTCAGTCGGGGTTCCCGGTGCGCGGCTATATGAGCGCACGACGAAAGCGGGTCAATACGCACGCACCGCTGCAGCCTTTCTCCGAGCCGGAATTCAGTTTCCGTAAGCTTTTTGAGCCGCCGATCAGCAGAATTGGCCGACCCGCCGTGGTCCGTTTCGCATCGGCCGGTTTCGATCCTTCTCTCTTTCCAGCCGGCAGATCGCACCCCCTTCCGGGCGTGCGCGGCTACCATGGCGTCATGCTCGACCGTCGACTCGTCGCACTGCTGATCGAGACGTCCAACGCCTACGCGCGGAACCTGCTGCGGGGAATCATCCGCTACGTCCGCGAGCAGCACCGCCCCTGGTCGATCCGGCTCCTCGAACAGGGACGGGGAGAAACCCCGCCCGCCTGGCTCAAGAGGTGGAAAGGGGACGGAATCATCGCCCGGATCGAAAACCGGCGGATCGCCGACGCGGTCTCGGCCACCAGGTTACCGATCGTCGATGTCAGCGCCGCCCGGCTGATCCCCGAGCTCCCCTGGGTCGAAACCGACGACCGGGCGATCGCCCGGCTGGCCCTCGACCACCTGACCGACCGAAACTTCCGGTCTTTCGCCTTCTGCGGTGACTCCCAGTTCCAGTGGTCCTGCTGGCGGAGGGACCACTTCGTCGAGCTCGTCGAAGCCCGGGGACTCGCCTGCCCCGTCCACGACTTCCGGACGCGCTCCGCCAGGAACATCTCCGAGGAACGGCAGCGGGACGACCTGCTCAAGTGGCTGCAGAAGCTTCCCAAGCCGGTCGGCGTTCTCGCCTGCTACGACGTTCTGGCCCATCAGGTGCTGGACGTCTGCCATGAGCACGAACTGCGGGTCCCCGACGACATCGCGGTCCTCGGCGTCGACAACGACGAGCTTCTCTGTTCGCTCACGATCCCCCCGCTCAGCAGCGTGATCCCTGACGCCCAGGGGACCGGTTACGAGGCGGCCCGGCAGCTCGACCTGCAGATGAGCTCCCGCAAGCGGACAGACGAAAGCGTGCTGATGTCACCGCTGGGGATCTGCACCCGGCAGTCCACCGATGTCCTGGCGATCGACGATCCCGACGTCGCGCACGCCGTCCGCTACATCCGCGATCACGCGCTCGAGGGGATCAACGTCCAGGATGTCCTCGGCGTCGTCCCGCTGTCGCGGCGGGCCCTCGAGATCCGGTTCCGCGAGCTCCTCGACCGGACGCCGCACGACGAAATCATGCGGGTCCGGATGGAACGGGTGAAAGAGCTGCTCCTCTCGACGGACCTCAGCCTCTCGGAGATCGCCCACCGGACCGGCTTCCGGCACGTCGAATACCTCAGCGTCGCCTTCCGTCGAAGCGAGGGCTACCCGCCGAGCGAATTCCGCAAAGGCCGCGGCCGGATGGCGTGAGTCGCGAATGACGCCTGCTCCTGAGAAGACAATAGCCACAGAGTGCTTAGCGCGGCGTAGCCGCAACCGATTGTGGCAAAAGAGCGTCGGCAGCGCGGGTAGAGTGAAGGGTGTAGACG
>JAEYWB010000849.1 GCA_023429275.1 Planctomycetota bacterium | reverse complement strand
TGCCCGTCAGCAGGCGGGGCTGCCAGCCTCCAGGTCCGCAGGATCTCCCCTTGCTCCAGCATCAGGTCCCAGTGAAGCACGGGAGAGTCGTGAGTCAGGATAACGAATCGCGGCATCAGCTCTTCTTGCGAAGCTCCGCTGGTGTCTTTTTGTATAGTTAACTGCCCGGTCCAGAGGGACTGCGACTTACAGCCACTCGAAGAAGCCGATCGATTCCAGCCGTCCGCGAAGTTCGGCCTGCTGCTGCGGCGTGAGAGAGGCGTTCGGCAGCCGTGGAGGCCCCACCGGGATGCCGAGGAGCGTCATTGTCGCCTTCGCCGCCGCCATATAGCCGATACTCGAGAGAAGCTGGATCACCTGGACGCTGCGGTACTGCTCTTCGCGGGCCGCCGCGAGATCTCCGGCCTCGAACGCGGCGATCGTCCTGTTGGCGATCGGTCCGCAGAAGTTGTAGGTGCTTCCGACGGCGCCGCGGGCTCCCAGCGCCAGGGCCCCGAGCAGGTATTCGTCGATCCCCCACGGGATATCCCAGCGTCCCTGCTCCGCGCGGAGGCAGGTCTGGTAGGCCATCAGGTCGCTGTTGGTGAACTTGAGCCCGGCCAGGGTCGGGATCCTGTGCTGCGACTGTCCGAGAAAATCGGCCATCGACACCGAGACGCCGGTCATCGCCGGGATGTCATAGAAATAGAACGGTGTGCGGGGCGCGGCGCCGGCGACTTCGGCCATCGACTGGATGAGAAGGTCGAGCGATCGCGGCTTGAAGTAGCTCGGCGCCAGGGCCGAGATCGCGTCGACCTCCAGGCTGTCGGCATGGCGGGCGAGCGCCCTGGCGTCCGCGAGGCAGTTCGCTCCGACATGAACGACGATCCGGAGTGCCGTTCCCCGGGCGGCGGCCACCCACCGGTCCGCGAGCAGTCGCCGTTCGTCGCAAGTCAGGGAGGCGCTCTCCCCGGTCGTCCCTCCGATGAACGCGGCGATGACCCCGTTCGCAAGGAGATGCTCACACTGCTTCTCGACGGCATCGAGATTGAGCGAGCCGTCGTCATGGAACGGCGTGTGGGTCGCGGCGACGAGACCATGCAGAGGCGGGCGTGACGGAGAGAGAGACATGTTTTGAGGACCAGCCTGTCTCGGCGAGTGGGGCAGTGAATCAGTCAGTGGACGTCGGACCGCGACACCTCGGACAGGCGAGGCTCACCGCAAAATGGTAAAGGTCATTCGTCCCCCGACTCCAGCGTCGGTTCGTCCTGACCTGCCGATTCCGGAGAGCCTGGCTCCGCCAGGGCTGCTGTTCGCGCCAGATGGGCGCGGTGGTCGATGTACGCCTGCAGGATGACCTGGGCGGCGAGCTTGTCGAGAAGCTGCTTCCGCTTGCCGCGCGAGACATCCATCAGGATCAACTGGTCTTCCACGACGGACGAGGTACACCGTTCGTCCTGGTAAGCGATCGGAAGGCCTGTCAGGCTCGCGAGCCAGGCGGCGAACTTCTGAGCGCGCTGCGATGACTCACTGACCTGGCCGCCCATATGCAGGGGAAGCCCGACGACGCACCCGACGCATCGATACTCTTTGGCCAGACGCTGCAGGTGAGTTCCGTCGAGCCGGTCGGAGCGTCGATTGTAGTTTTCGAGCGGACTGGCGATGGACTGCTCGTCGTTGCAGATCGCCAGACCCAGCCGCTAGAGTCCCTAGTCGACCCCGAGGAGCCGGCCCGAGCGCGGGAGTTCGGCCGCGCTGGCGAGAGGGAGCGGAGGAAAATCGTTCTCACCGGGCATCAGGTTCCATTCTCGGGCGGGCGTCTTTTCCCTCCATCATGACCCGACTCCGCGCGGAGCACCATGCTGCCAGCACGAGCGCGATCCGTGGTGAGTGCCAAAGTGGCCTGAGCGTCGCATTTCGGCGAAGTGAGGCCGTTCCCGGCCGTTCGGGCGCGGCCACGGTTGCGTCGGGCGTTTCTCCTGTCAACGATTCCCGGAGAGGCAGGATCGTGTTCCTGCCGTCGCACACTCCCCGGGGAATCGGCCCGTATGGTTCAGTCCATCCTGACTGCCGACGAATATCTGGACCAGCGGTTTGACCTTCCGGAATCGGGGCAGTGGTCGGAGCTGCAGGATGGGGTTCCGGTCTTCTTTGAGCCCCCGGATGTCGACCATGGGACCGCGATCCTCAATCTTTCCAAGGTGTTGTCGGACTATGTTCATCGGCAGGGGGTCGGCTACCCATGTTTCGACCTCGGGCTGATCGTCGCCCGCCGGCCCGACAGTATTCTGTTCCCCGCCGTCAGCTACTTTCTGACGGGGACGCGGTTTGCGGAAGCGGACAAGGCCGCGACGGAGACGGTGCCGGGCCTCGTCGTCGAGATGCTTTCGACACCCGACCGGAAGATGGTGTTCGACGCCCGGACCGCCTGTTACCTCGCCCGAGGCACGGCTGTCGTGTGGGGAATCCGCCCGCGCGAGCGATCGGTCGAGATCCGCCGTCCCGGACAGGTGGCCCATGTCGTCGGGCGGCAGGAGATGCTCGACGCCGATTCGCTTCTGCCCGGTTTTTCGACACCTGTCGAACGGCTCTTCGAGGAGCCAGACTGGTATCTTCGCCCGCACTCCTCGGCGAACAAGAACCGGGCCACGGAGACGAGCCGGGCTCCCGACGAGGTGTTCGAAGACGACACCCCCGGTTCGGAGAACTGAACCGCGGGTCGTCGACGGCGGCTTCCCCTTCAACCGCCGTGGCTCTCGAGCAGGCTCACGATGGCCGCGTGACCGCGCCGCGTCGCCCGGACTCTTCGCTCATTCTTTCCTCGCTCGTTCTGGCCAAGGAGCCATTTCAAGATCGAGGCTTGTCTGTTGTTCGGCAGCGACGAAAGGTTTGCCACTGAGGTCACAGAGACCACAGAGAGGTCTCTGAGTCCTCTGTGCTCTCTGTGGCAAAAAGAAGTCTTAAAACAACTTCCGCTGACAGGTCCGGGTGATCGGGCACGTCCTTTGTGATGAGGATGACTCCTCGTCGGTGGCGGACCCGAGGCTCGTTCGATCATCATTGAGGAATGATGCGAACACGACTGATTCTACTGGTTTTGTCCTCCCTGCTTACCGGAACGCTCTCGGGCGAAGAACCGGGCAAGAGGCTCTACCTCGATGAGTTCCGCCCCCAATCCGAGCTGAAGGCGCCGGTCCATGAGATCGGGCGGGCGAAGTTTCCCTGCGTCAACGTCCATACGCACCCGTTCAAACTGACCGATGCGGAACTGGCCGAGATGGTCCAGGCGATGGACGCATCCAACATTCCCATCAGCGTCAGCCTCGACGGCCAGGCGGGACCAAAGTTCCTCGAGCACTCACAGCGGCTCACGAGCAAGTACCCGAACCGGTTCATCATTTTCGTCCGGATGGACTACGAAGGGGATGGCGAACGGGACAAGCCGGAGACCTGGGATGTCAACCAGCCCGGCTTCGGCCTCAAGATGGCCGACAAGCTGACTGCCGCCGTCCGGCAGGGGGCGAGCGGTCTCAAGCTCCTCAAGGGGCTGGGGCTGACGATCCGCGACCGGGATGGAAAACTGATCTCCCCCGATGACCGGCGGTTCGACCCGGTCTGGCAGCGGGCGGCGGAGCTCAAGATCCCGGTGCTGTGGCACTGCGCGGACCCGGTCGCGTTCTTCAAGCCGACGAATGAGAAGAACGAGCGGTGGGAAGAGC
>JAEYWB010000825.1 GCA_023429275.1 Planctomycetota bacterium | reverse complement strand
AGCCAGTAGTCCGCGTCCCCCTTCTCGGGCTTGACCGGCTGAGGCGGGCGGGGAGCTTCGGTACGCGGCGCCGGCGACCTGGGGGAAGAACCGGGACGGGTGGGGACTGGTGAAGGGGGCTCCGGCTTCTCGGCGCCGCCGGGCCGCTGCCGTTCGTCGAGCTCGTCGAGAAACCTGTCACTGTCGAGAAACTTCGCGTGACGCCGCCGGGCCGCCTTCTGCACCCGGTGGTCGCTCGAGACGACCCGCAGCCGCTGCGGCGACTTATGCTCGGCGATCATCTCTTCCAGCAGCTCGTCCGCCTCGTGGCCCGGCGCGGGATATCGGACGAAGATCCCTTCGACGAGCTGCTCCCGGCCGCCGAGGTCGGGGGCCTCCTTGGCGTCAAACACGATCACCGTTACGGCGCGCTCGGCCGGTTTCAGATTCTGGGAGACCCTTTTGACGAGACGATGTCGCCACCGCTCGAGCTCACCGGGGCGGGCGACGCGCCGGGCGATCCCCGCCGCGTGCATCAGGTTGTAGCCATCGATCATCAATTCCGGGGACATGCGTCGCTCCGGCCCGGATCGCAAGAGAATGCCGTTCTTCGGGGTCTCCAGCGTCCTGCCGTTCGAAACGAGCTGGCGTCAGCCCTGAAGATCCGCGTTGCTCGCGACGGACGTGCCGTTTGACGGCGACCAGATCCGCAGCGGACCGCTCAACAAAAGAGAAAGTCCGGGGGGGAGGCTACCTCACGTACACCTGGTAAGGCACTTAGGGCTGCTCGTTTCCGCCTGACCCGGTTCATACGTTCCCACCGCACGCGAGGTAGCCTCTCCCCCGGCAGGAACGTTCAAGGATACGAGAGACTGTTCCGACTTCCAAGTCTCCAGGAGGTCGGATCGGAGATTTCGATCGTAACGAGCCGCTTCGCGCCGCAGACGGCCCCTGTCTGGGCGAAGCGGTCCTCACCCGGGAGACCCGTTCGGGAGACTTGCTTCTCGAAGTCCCGGTGGCCCGTTTGCGGTACGGGGTGCCGCACTACACTGCGGGAACCTGCGGCGGCGTGCCGCTGTCCCGTTGTCGGTCTGCTCCGCATCTCCTTACGGTCCCGCGTCTCCTTGTCCGCCTCGTTCGCCTTCCCACCCGCGCATCGCCTTCGAACGCCCGCCGAATACAAGCAGGTCTACGATCTGCGGCATTCGGTCGGCGACGATCGGCTGCTGCTGTTCAGTCGATGGAACGGTCTCCCTCATTCACGGCTCGGGACGAGCGTGTCGAAGAAGGTCGGCAACTCGGTCGTCCGTCACCGATGGAAGCGGATCCTCCGGGAAGCGTTCCGGCTGCAGCCCGACCTCCCTGCCGGACTCGACTTCGTGATCGTTCCCCGGCAGGGAGTCGAACCGGTCCTCAAGGAAGTTCAGTCGTCTCTCCTCCGTCTGGCGGAGCGTGCGATTCGAAAGTGGCCCCGACCGCCAGCCGAGGGGCCGGTTTGAGCCGGTGTTTCGAGCGCGCAAGCGCCCCTTGATCGACGCCCGTCGATCTCCGTTCTTCGGCCGAATCTGCCGGATTCGACAGTGCCGGCGAAGTTTCTCCTGGAACAGCCTGCTGAGAGCGCGGATTCCTCCGAAAGACCTCTTCCGGAAAAACAGTTTTCAGTCCTATGTTTGCACGCTAATGATTCCGGCGTTTCGTCGGAACGGCTCTGTCGTGTTTGACCATGTCACGCACCCTGGTCCTCTGCCTTCTGCTGGCAGGCTTATTGCCTCCGGAATCGGCGCGCGCCGCGCTCCCGGCGGAGCTCCTGTCGAACGGAGATATCGAAGAGGCCTGGGCTGGATCGCTCGTCGAGGAGTCGCGCCGCGTTCCGTATGACGTTCCTCCTGGTGCGACTCAACCTCACGGGGAGCCCTGGACGGTCTTCAAGCCGGCGGTCGTCGACGTCGACGGAGCGTTTCCGTCAGTGACTCCCTGGGAGTGGCAGCTCCTTCCGAAGGGCGTTCTCTATCACACCTACTGGGCGAGCCAGGCCGAGCCGCGGATGGCGGTTCATGTCGTCGACAGCAACGGCGGTGGACCGTTCATCGATTCCCATATCGGCGGGCGCCTTCCGGTCTTCCGATATGGCTCGCGCGATCAGACTGAAGGCTGGCAGTTCGACATTCTCGGTGGAGCCAGCCTTCGGCAGGACCAGGGAGACGACCTCGACGTCCAGGCGGTCGATTTCCGGTACGACCTGCTCCTGACGCATGCGATCGGGCCGCATCGCTGGAAGTTCGGCTTCTACCACGTCAGTTCGCACACGGGGGACGAGTACCTCCTCAAGCATCCGAATCATGTTCGGTTGAACTACTTTCGCGATACGTTCGTCATGGGCTACTCGTACTACGCCATCCCGGAGCTGCGGCTCTATGGCGAAGTCGGCTACGCGTTCAACCATGAGATCTCGCAGCCTCTCGAGTTTCAGTTCGGGTTCGACTACGGGCCGGCGGGCAAGACCGGCCCCTGGGGGGCACCGTTCGTCGCAATGAACGGCCATCTTCGGGAAGAGG
>JAEYWB010000820.1 GCA_023429275.1 Planctomycetota bacterium | reverse complement strand
CCTATGGCCGGCGGCCGACAGACGTCGAACGAGCGGCTTTCGAGGCCTTCCTGCGCGAACCGGTCGTAAAGAGCGACAAGGACCGCGTCTCCAGGTGGTCCGCCCTGGTCCAGACGCTCGTCGCTTCAATCGACTTCCGGTACGTCGATTGAAGTTCGTCACCGTTTCAGGCGATCGGAATCTCCCGGCTCCGGATCGTCACTCGCTCGAGGGCTTGCCGGTCGATATCGATCCCGAGGCCTGGGCCGACGAGCGGGGCCCCCTTCCCTCCCCAGCCGAACGTCAGGTCCTGCCGGGTCAACCGTTCGCGAACGAGGTAGCGGTCGAAGCTCCCCTCGGTCCAGCGCAGCCCGGAGACGGCCGAGGCGAAGTGCCTTCCCGCTGCCGAGAGGATTCCCGTCTCCCCCACCTGGCAGCCGAGCTGATAGCCGACCCCCGCCTCGTGAGCCCGTGAGGCGATCAGGAGCGATGGCAGGAACCCGCCGCATTTCGAAAGCCGGATATTGAACAGATCGCAGCTCCGGTCCCGGATCGCGGTCTCGGCCTCTTCGAGGCAGGCGAGCGATTCGTCGAACATGAGCGGGATCGGCCAGGTCCCCCGTGTCCCGGCCAGATGCGGCGTCTCGGCGACGGGGAGCGGCTGCTCGACCGCGAGGACTCCGTACGGGACGAACCGCTCCATCCGCTCCCGCAGGGTCTCGATGGTCCAGGACTCGTTGGCGTCGATCCGCAGCTCGACCTTGGGGCCAAGCAGCTTCCGGAGACGCTCAACGAGCTGCGCATCATCAGCTTGTCCGGTCACCTTGATCTTGCAGGCCCGGAACTGCGCCGCACGGAACAGGAGAGCCTGAAACGCCCCCTTCCGCGGGGACATCGTCGTGATCGCGGCGCTGTAGCACGCCTGCGGATAGTGTCCGCGGATCGGAGCGCACTCGGGGACAAGGTCGACCACCCGGGAGACCGGAATCCCCGCGTGGCGGCCGAGACCGTCCAGCAGGCTCAGTTCGACGGCGCAGCGTGCGGAGTTCCCGAAGCAGGGCCGGGCGCCCGGCGGGATCGGTCCCAGACTCAGCTCGCGCAGGGAGATAAGCCACTCTTCGAGTGTCCGTTCCGTTCCCCCGAGCAGCGACGTGAAATCGGTCGATCCGAGCAGCCCCCAGGCGTCATCGATCGTCTCGCCGGTGACATAGTGCCTCGGAAGTCCCTCTCCCCAGCCGGTCAGGCCGCTCGTCCAATCGCTTCGAACGACGAGGGAATCGGTCTCCGTCCGGGCGAAGGAGGCATGACGGACCTCGCGCCGGAGCGGAATCCGAACATGGAAGATCGTCAGGGCCGCCAGTTGCATCGCGGATCCATCCGGAACGGCAGGATAAGTTGGCGGGACGATGAACGAGCGGCTGAGTCAATGAACAGGCGGAGCAGGAATGGACTGGCTCACGTCATGTAGATCGCCTGCAAGGCTTCCGGCCGGGTCGGGTACATCGGCCAGACGGTCGTCAGCTTCATTTCCTCGAACGACGACATCATCTCCGGCGAGACTTCGCAGAAGGCGGCTCGCCCCTTCGCCGTCCGGCAGAAGCCGACGAGCGCGTCGATGATGATCGAACCGACGAACGGGCGGACGCTGAAGTCGACGACGACGTTCCGGTATCCGTGTTGCGTGAACAGCTCCATGATCCGGCCTGCATCGAGGTGGATCTCCTTGTAGCTGAAATCGCTCAGGTCGCCCATCGGGATCACAACGACCGTGTCCCGGACGGTCTCGACCTTGAAGACCTTGTTGATCCGTGTCGCGAAGACTCCGGCGTTCGAACCACCGGAATGGCCCCCGATACCGCTCGTTCCCCTGGAGGCGGAGGCGCTCAGCTCTCCGGCCGAAGCGGAATGGGCCTCGGCGTCCGGGTAGCGGGCGGTCACCACATATTCGCCGATCTGCAGCTCGCAACCGTGGGCGACGTAGCCGCAACGGCATTCGTAGCCGTTCAGCTTCACCCCCCCCTTGCCGAGCAGATCGACCACCCACAGGCCGGTCGGCAGCAGCAGGAGGCTGCAATGGACCTTCGAGATCCTCTCGTCGGCGATCGTGATGCGGCAGCGCTCGTCCCGTCCGAGCAGCGTGATGACGCGGTTGATCGGCCAGACCGCTCCCTTCGCGGGAGTGTTCAGGAGCTGCAGATCGACGGTCGGCAGCGTCCCGTATTCGATCCGCTGCTCCTCGCGCGGCTTGAAATCGAGCGGCGACGGCAGGTCGTCCGCAGTCCACTCGTCTTCCTGAAGCTGAATCCAGTGGTTGCCGATGCGGAGACGGTGGGCCGCGCTCAGCCACGGCGAAGTCGGGGGGCCGTCCCAGGAGATGCCGTTCAGCGAAAACAGGTCGATGCAGCAGACCCGGTTCCCGATCACCTGCAGGTACGCGTGCCGGAACCCGACGATGTCCCCGTCCAGAAACAGGTCGACCCCCTGGCCGCGGCCGATGACCGCATAGGGGGCGTTGACCTCGACGTATCGCGGCTCGGGCTGGTCGGGCGAACGAACACAGAAACGGAGCGGGTGCTGCTGCCCGGCGGCGTACTGCAGCATCGCTCGAATCTGGTCGTCCATTGAATGGGGCGTAGGAGGTAACAACTGGGTCTTCAAGACCGGACGATCCGTTGGCAGGGCCCGAACCTGGATGTGTCGCTGGAGTATCGCCCGGTGAGGATCGGCGGTCAATTTTCAGCAACTGGAATGACGCTGCAGGAAGACGAAACCGATTCCGGATGCGTGACTTGGACGCACAGACTGCCGCCGTCCTCCACTTTACGAGACAAGTCAACGATCGTTGATCGGCGTTTCCGTCCGCTCATCGGGGCCGACTTGCCTCCTGGCGGGGAGAACATCGTGGACGAATGCTCAGGCCGCCGATTCCCCTTATAGTTCGCTCATGAGGACTTACGAAGCCATTCCGGAACTGGTGGAACTCGAAGCGGGGCGACAGCTGATCCGCATCCCGATGGAGCAGAACGTCCCACTGACGCCGAGGGTCCGGGCGCTCATCGACTGCTCAGAATTCCAGCGTCTCAACCACGTGACGCAGCTTGGGCTGGTCCACCGGGTCTACCCCGGCGCCCGCCACACCCGGTTCGAACATGCCCTGGGGGTGTACCACAACGCCCTGCGTTACCTGCAGCAGCTTCGACGGGACGCGCGGTTTCCCGAGCTGGTTTCGGTCCACCAGGCCGAAGTCCTGATCGCCTCGGCGCTGCTGCACGACCTGGGCCACTGGCCGTTCTGCCATCCGATCGAGGACATGCGGCTCACCGGCATGCCGCCGCACGAGAGCCACGCCCTGCGATTCCTCGATCCGCAGGGAGAACTCGCGGCGGTCCTCCGGCAGGAGTGGGGAATCGAGCCTGAGGAGGTCCTCGATGTCCTGACGAAGCGGACCGAGTCGCCGTCGCTCCGCCTCCTGAGATCGATCC
>JAEYWB010000328.1 GCA_023429275.1 Planctomycetota bacterium | reverse complement strand
ACCTTGCCCATGGCCAGTCCTCGTTGAGTTCGGGTAACACACAATTGAACCGGCGAGTGTACTGGCCTTCTTTTTTTCGCTGCTCGCTCTCCACATGATGACTTGGTGGTGAAACTTCATTCTTCCCCCCCAACGCGTCACGTGTAGCGGACGGCCCGGTGCTGCGGCTCGAAGTATTCCCAGAGGAGGCTGTCGACCTGGAGGAGCCCCTTTCGCGTGACCCGGAGGCTGCCGTTTTCGCGTTCGACGTACCCCGCGCGGGTCTGGTTGGCGATCGGCTCGGCGAACTCGACGAACGGGTCGAGGCCGAACTTTCGCTTGAAGCCGTCGGCACTGACGTGCCCCTCCTTCATCTGCAGGACCCACTCGCGGATGAACTTCTGGTGCTTCGTCGGCGTCATGGCGCGGTTGATCGGAAGCTCGCCCGATTGAACAATCTTGATGTATTCCTCGAGGGCGTCCTTATTCTGGTAGTGGACCCCCTGGAAGTGGCCGAACGACGAGACGCCGACCGCGAGGATGTCGCTGCCGCGGAAGAGGTTGTCGCGGTAGACAAAGCGGTCCTTCTCGGGATCGAGGACGAGCTCGTTGCCGCTCGAGAGGCTGTACCCTGCCTTGCCGAGTTTCTCGATCGCTTCGTTCGCCCAGCGGCGCTTGGTCGGCCAGTCGGCGACGGGGGATTCGATGCCGTGTTCGAGCATCTCCTTCGAGATGAGCGTGTTGAACGGCAGCTCCATCTGATAGATCGTGACGTTGTTCGGCTTCATCTCGATCACCTTGTCGAGACAGGCGTGCCAGTTCTCGTCGGTCTCGCCGATCATTCCGGCGATCAGGTCGATGTTGATCTGAGGGAACCCGACCTCCTGCAGCCAGCCGTAGGCCCGGAAGATTTCGGGAGAGAGATGAGCGCGGCCGTTCTCCTCGAGGATCTTGTCGTTGAAGTTCTCGACGCCGAGCGAGACGCGGGTGATCCCGATTTCCTTGAGAGTCTGGACCTTCTCGAGGCTGAGCGTGCCCGGCTCGCACTCGAACGTCACTTCCTTCGCTTCATCCCAGGTGATCGAGTCGCTGAGCCGCTCGCGGAGCATCAGCAGCTGCTTCGCACTCAGGTACGACGGCGTCCCTCCGCCGAAGTAGACGAACTGGAGCTTTCGGTCCTGGATGGCCCGCTTCGTCTTGAGGAGCTCCACTTCTTTATCGAGGGTGTCGACGTAGTTCTTGATGACGTCGGCGTTCTGCTGCGTGTAGACGCGGAAGTAGCAGAACTTGCACCGCTTGCGGCAGAACGGGATGTGGAGGTACATCCCCAGCGGAATCGAGCGGTCGGGCTCGCGGTCGAAGGCGGCGTAGATGTCGCCGACCGATTCCTTCTTCCACTGCGAGAACGGCGGATAGTTCGAAACGAAGTAGCTGCCGACCTCGGTCTTGGTATCCGAGAGCTGCGGATGGGAAGGCTTCGCGTCGGACGGGAGAATCGGGAGTTCGGACATGACTTCCTCGCAGACACCTGTTTCAACAAGTGTACCCCGCGGGTCCATGTCACGTGAACCCTATTCCCGTCGCGAGGCAATCTTTGCCTTTCGGATCCGGGGGCAAGCCGCGTATGTGGGAGTGGAAATCGGCTGCCATGCCCGGAGGCCTTAAGCTCTCCGTTGAATTGTCATCTCGTCGACTTCATCTCCGAGCAAGTTTGTCAGCGTCTCACTTACCACCAGAGAACACTTTCACGCTGGTCGATGTTCTCGCCCGGTTCACGCGGATCGTTGCGCCGATCGCTGGAGCGATTTCAGCACGAGGTCACGGGCGCCTCGGCATCGGTCTCGGAATCCTCTTCGGAGTCCTGACCGGGCGAGCGGGAGAGTTTTCGATTCGATGGCTCGATTCCCGCCTCCAGGCGATCTGTCAGCCCTACGCCGATACCGCCTCGGAGGATCAGCCCGGATGTGCTCTCGAGTTAGCCATCCTCGGCGCGAACTTACTGATCGCGGCCATCCCCTTGATTGCGACGCAGGCAGCCGGCTATCTCGCGAAGCGGCTTGTCAATCCGTGACTTCACCTTGCGAACCAGGTCGGCCCCGTCTGCACGACGGAGATCCGGTAGAGCCCCTTCCCCGCTGTTACGTAGAGGAAATGCTTCTCGGATTCCTTCGACGAGAGGCCGAAGCAGCAGTTGGTGGGCAGTTCCGGAGTCGGAATGAACGCGAGTTCCTTCCCCTCGGGCGAGAACACGGCCATCCCGAACCGGGACTCGTTGCGGATCGCCGCGTAGATGTTCCCGGCGACGTCGCAGGTCATTCCGTCGATCCCTGCCCCCTTGCCGAAGTCGACGAGGATCTTTCGCTCGCCGAGCTTGCCGGGGCCGAGCACCGGGAAAGCGTTGAGCGTCATTCGCCACGTGGCGTACTTCGGATCGGCCGAGGCGAGGAGCGGCTTGCCGTTATTCGTCTCGGCGACGTAGAGGGTCTTGCCGTCGGGCGAGAAGGCGACGCCGTTCGGCTTCGTGATGTCGCTCGTCGCCCGCGTCGCCTTCATCGTGTTCTGGTCGATATAGAAGACGCTCATGTGATCGAGCTCGAGCGTCTCCTTCCCGACGTAGAAGGGATCGCTGACATAGATGTTCCCTGCCCGATCGACATCGAGGTCATTCGGTGCGTTGAGGAGCTTGCCTTCGAACTCGCTGACGAGCGGCACCACGAGCCCGTCGCGAGTGATCTCGCAGACCGCCCGCCCGCCGTCATTGGCTCCGCACGCCGCGAGGAGCCGCCCGTCCTTCGTGAAGGCGAGGCCATTGCTCTTGCGGCTGTCGGCGCAGAAGACCGTCACCTTCTTCGCCACCGGGTCAAACCGGTAGATCTTCCCGACGTTCACGTCCGGGATGTCGCTGAAGTAGATCGTCCCATCGGGACCGCATGCGGCCCCTTCGGTGAACTCCCCTTCGCCCCAGAGGTGCTCGAGACGAGCTGATGGTGCGACGATTTCCGGAGCCCCAGTGGGCGGCTTCGGTTCGGCCGCATTCGTCAAACGGCCGCTCAGGATGACAACCGCAGCCAGGAGTATCGCTCTCATGATCGCCCCAGAACAAAACAACCTTCACTGATGCGACGACAATGACGGAGAGGCGCAGTGAGTTCAAGGCCCCAGCGTCTTGCCGAACTGAGAGAGCATTCGCGTGGTAGCTGATGGGCACGGGGCCCATTTCCGTCATTCCAGTTCGCGGAAGAGATCTTCGAGCGGAAGGCGGAAGCCAGGCAGAACTGGTTCGCCGGCCAGTTCGTCCCCCACATTGAGGAGAACGAAAGGCTCGTCGAGTCGGTGCACTCTCACTGTCCGCTTCTTCGGATCGACGATCCACACGAGTTGCACGCCGGTCGAATGATAAAGTTCGAGCTTCTTCTCGATTTCCTTGCGAGTATTGCTCGGGCTCAGCACTTCGACGGCCAGATCAGGAGCGAGGTCAGTGACCTGCTTCGTCGGCGCCTTTCCTTCGGGGAGACGCGCACGAAGAAAGAGCGAGACGTCCGGCATCCGGAGTTGGCCCGGAAGGAAGCGGATCGGACCGTCGGACCCCATGATGATCGCCAACCGCGAAGGGGTGACGAAAACACCAAGGATCCGAATCAGGGCTGCAGCCAGGATCGACTCGGGAACGCCCATGGGCTTTCTCACCAGCGTGCCGTCGACCAGTTCACACGACTTCTGCAGCTCACCCGGCAGACGCTCCCAGTCTGCTTCGGTCGCGGTTCCTGGAGCTGGACGCAGGAGAACTCTCTCTGCAGGAATACCACCCAGGCTTTCCAGCAGATCCGCAACGGTTGCCACTGCAGCTGCTTCTTCAGTCTCGGGTACAGCCGTCGCCATAGTCCCTCCCTGTGGGACATTCCCCACGTAAAAGCTAGTTTACGTGGTGGCCCAGACCGAAGCCACCTCCCATTTGAAAGGGGGTGACATCTGCGAGAACTGAAGAGGCGTGCTGAACGGCTGCTGGTGCCTATTTCAGCGACTTTGCCCAGGTCTGAAGGGCCTGGACCTGCGGCTGCGGGTGGGCGATCTGGTATTC
>JAEYWB010000078.1 GCA_023429275.1 Planctomycetota bacterium | reverse complement strand
TAGACCGTGTAGGCGTGCCGCAGCAGGCTGTGCTCGACCGCGTCGACCGGCCGGGTGTTGTCCGAATGGAACTGACCCGGCGGAAGGAACGGACGGGAGAATCTCCCCGCCATCCTCTGGGTCGGGCTGCCGTCTCGAAGCCGCTTGAAGCTGTTCCACCAGAAGCGATTCGTCGTCATCGTGTCGGTCAGGAAGGGCGTGTTGGACGTGATGATCCGCGGATCATCCAGAAGCCCTTCGAGCACGTGGGCCGAACGGATGGTGTTGACGTTGATCTGACCGAAGGTCCGGCTGCGGACAAAGTTCTGATTCACCTTCCTCTGCACCCGGTCGGTCGGATCGGGGAGAGTCAGGAAGTTCAGAAGTCGAGTCCAGGGGATCACCGACGCCGAGGGGGCCGCCACGACACGCGGATCGAACCGGACCATCGCAGCATAGGGAATCCCCGCCGCCGAATTGCCCCAACCGTTGACCTGTCCGGCAAACCGCGCGCTGGCCGCATGATCCCGAAGCCGCGAGAGCAGCTTGTCCGGTCCGCAAACCGGCACCGAGAGCAGCTCGTACACGGAGGTCAGTTCGCGGTCATGATGCGGCTGCCAGACCGAGTTGTAGACGAACGGCATATCCATCGAGCCATCCGATCCGTTCGCGACGCCGTTGAGGTCCGTGCTGTTGGGGCGCTTGACCGTATGATTGGCCACCGTGGCGGGAGCGGGGGTCGGAATCGGCGAGCGCGTCCCCCGATCGTCGAGCGGGTGATACCGCTCGTTGCTCTGGATCTTGTCGATGACGGCGACAAACGGAGCGAGGTCAGTACCGGAGGGCGGGACGAACTTGTTCCCCCCGGCCAGCGTCCCGACGTCCTCGATATTGAAGCGGTCGACCTCGACCCATTCATCGTTGCCGAGGTTGGAGACGTTCGTACCGGTCCACAGGTTCGGTCGCCGCTGAAGCGACAGGATGAGCCGGGTCTCCGTGTCGGCGGTGTCGGCGCTGTAGTACAGCATCTTCGTCCCGCTGGCGATCGGCGAGAGATCGTAGTGGTCGGAGTGGCTCGGATCCGGATAGCAGAGGTCGAGGTCGCATTGGGGCGTGAGAATCGCCCCATCCAGGACAGACGGCGCCCCGGCCGGGACGATCGCCTCGTAGTCGTCCATGTTGGTGTCTTCGACCTTGGCGTAGTAGTCGGAGACCATCACCCCGCTGTTGTACTGAAGCGTGCCGTCATGGCTCGAGATGACGAAGTTGGCGCCCGGGGCGACAAACCTCGTCGGGGACTTGAACGTCACGCTCGCCAGGTGGCCATCCGTTGCCGGGTTGAGGTTCGGGTTCGCGGTGACAAAGGTGGGATCGAGGCGGACGATCCGCCAGGTATTCGGCTGGAAGTCGACGTTGAACGGGGTGTTGTTCCGCAACTCGATGTACATCCACTGGTGATGGCCGGTGGATTCATCGTGAAGCGTCCGCTGGACGTTATCGCCCATGCCTCCCGCATCGGTATTGTCCTGCTTGATCCAGAGGACTTCGCTGATCGAGAGCTTCTGCGCCTCGACTCCGTACACGGTCGGCGCAGTGCCAGCGACGGGATTCCAGCCCCCGGTGGCGAAGTCGGTATCGAACTCGAACTTTGTAATGACGTCGTCTTCGTCCATCGCGTCGACGTAGTTGACGGCGAACTGCGCCATCTCGACCAGCGGTGAATCGAGCACGCCGTTTCCGTTCGCGTCTTCCGACCCGTCCAGGCGGCCGTTGCCGTTGGCGTCTTCGCCCCGCAGGGCGATGGCGGTTCCATCCGGCGAGCAGAGCGTCACGAGCAGCACATAAATGTCGCGGGCGACTCGCTGGCGGTCGTAGCGGGCCCACCATTCCTGGACAAACTTGTTGGAGAGCCGGGCGTTGAACTGCTGGATCGGATGCGTGCCGGGGGGCGTTCCCACGGTCATGACCGTCGGGAACGCGGCGGGATCATTCCCGTGCCACATCGTCGGCTCCATGTCGGTCGGCGTCAGCGACGGGTCGCGGAGGTACGGATGCGGCGTGAGGGGGCGGAAGTTCGGGTTGCCGAGCGAATCGAAGGCAGCCGTTCCGCCGGGTCGGTCTTCGAGAATCCGGTTCAGCTCGAGAGGCAGCTGCGGGAAATAGACCCGATTCGGGTCGGGAGGGGGCGAATTGCGGACGCTGAACGTCGTCAGCAGGCGCCGGACCTCGGGCCGGAACGGGTCAGAATCGACGATTGATCCCGTCTCATGCCGCGAGGCCACTCCGCCGAAGGAGGGGGGAAAGCGGTAGTTGGCGCCGTCCACATCGTTGAATTCGAAGGAGCGGTTGCCGTCGAACGGAAACGCGAACTCGCGCCGGTCCCAGCTCTCGGTCGTGAACTGCCGACGGATCTCGCGGGAGTTCGCCGACATGTTGAAGTTGAACGGAGCGAGCTGGCGGATGCGGGAGAACATCGCGGCCCGCGTGTAGTCATAGTCGCTCAGGTGAAGCGCCGCCGTCTCGGAAGGACGGAAGAGGTTGTCGAGATCCGTGTTCGCGTAGGAATAGCGATTCACTTCGCCCGGATCGTCCGGACGAAGATCCTGCACCTCGGTGAGCAGCGGAGACCCGGCGAGCGACTGGGTGTAAGTCGGCTGCGTGACGTAGGGGGGCTGGCTTTGCCAGCGGCCGGTGTAGGTCGGGAAGCGGATCTGGCCTCCCGGAAGGACGGCGAGCTGGCGTGCGCCGCCGGCCGATGTCGAGATCGGGACACTTCCGGTGCCGAACGAGTCGGTCGGGTGGACGCCGCGGGGACGGGAGTAGCCGTTGATGACGCGGTTGGCGAGAGGAGCCGTGCTTTCGCCCCCGTCGAGCATACCGTTCTCGTTGGTGTCGGTGCCTTCATCCTCGTCGATCCCAAGATTGCCGGGGGCCGAGTATTGGCCGGTCGGCGTCGTCAGGATGCGGTTCCGGTCTCCGAATCTCCCCTCCAGATCGTCGAGGCCGTCTCCGAAGTTGTGGCCGTTGGCGATCGATTGTTCCATGGAGACCGACGACCCCATCAGGAGCATCGCCAGTTCGGTGTTCTGAAGCTGGATCTGCGTGAACGTGGGGTTTGCGGTGTTGCGGTAGAACGCGACGTCCCACCGTGTGCGGCCATCAACCGCGCTGGGCGGCGACGCCCAGAGCGCCCACATCGGGTTGATCTCGGCGCGGCTGAGGCCGTAGTGGGAATAGTGGATCGGAAGGACCGGCGTGGCCGTCGGCTGGTAGATGTCGTTGACCAGGTCGACCGTCGACGTCCGGTTCTTGTAGGTGATGTCCGCGATGTTTCCGGCGGCGTTGAGGTCGATCAGGCCGTTGAGATCCTCGATCTTCCAGAAGGTCAACGGGATGAGGGTTCGTCCGCTCCCATCCGCCAGCTGGACGGGGGAGAGGCCGAGGTCCAGGTAGATCGAATCGAAGACGCCGTCCGCGTCGGCATCGGCGTCGAGCCCCGACCAGTCCTTCGAGTTCGGCGCCCCGGTCCAGGGCCCCAGATTCAGAGGGGTTCCGTCGATCTTCGGGAACTGACCCGAAAGGAACCGTGGCGTCGCCGAGCCGGGGATCGTGTGCGCTGCGTGCGGCCGGAACATCCACCTTTTCGTGGCAGCGCTCTGGTACCATTGCCCGGTATTACCTTGCAGGGCCAGGAAGACGTCGGGATCCATAAAGCTCGGCTTGATGACACGGACGAGCTCTTCGCCGGCGTCCTGAATCCCGTTGTTGTTCGTGTCGATGAGCTGCAGGTATTCCGCAGCGAGAAAGATCGAATTGAGGTCCGGGTACGTGTACCCGACATCCGGCTCGTAGTTGTAAGTCGTATCGTCCAGGCGGGTCGGGTTGGCGGCCGCGCTGCGGTTGAGGATCAGGGCCGCGTCGGTAAGCGGGAACGTCCCTCCGGCAACGTCAGCGTCGTTTCCCGTGTAGACGAACTGCGGTGGCGTGCCCGGGACGAGGCGGATCCCGCGACCGTTGCGGAACACGTAGTCGCGCGGCGTGTAATTGCCGGAGC
>JAEYWB010000677.1 GCA_023429275.1 Planctomycetota bacterium | reverse complement strand
GGCTGGCCCTTCAGGCCGCTCGGCATGGATCTCGACAGGCTCCAGGTCCGATGGACCTGGCTGGATGAACGAATGGCCCTTTGGGCCGGAAAAGACACGATCAGGCCACAGCACTCAAAACCTCAGCAAAGACTGCGGCTTGCCACCTTCAAAGGACTGGCCCAGAGCTCCGGACTGAAAACTGACGACTGAAAACTCTGAACTCCTCAATGTGACTCCGTTTCGATTCCGGCGGCGATCCGCACAGCCCGAGGGACGCTCCGATGTGGTTCACCGAAACCCCCTGGCCTCCGATCCTGCTGTTCGTCTGTGGCGCCGTCGTGCTGGGAATCCTCTGGAGCCAGGCGCAGCGGACGGTCTACCTGGCGGGGATTGCGGGGCTGCTGCTTCTGAGCGGCGGGACGTATGCCGTCGAGCAGATGATCGTCACCGACCGGGAGCGGCTCGAGTTCTCCACGGTCGACATCGTCCGGCAGTTCCAGCTCAACAACCGCGACGCGACGCTCGCGTACATCTCCGAGTCGCCACAGGCCCTGACGCTCCGCGCCCTCGCGGCGGCGGCGATCGACAACGTCGATATCAGCCCGGACGTTCACGTCACCGACATCCAGGTGACGATGCTGGCGGAAGGAACGCGAGGGAGCGTTCACTTCCGCGTGAACGGCACGATCTCGCTGAAGGGGCACGGGAATGCGGGGCACCACCCGCTGCGGTTCCGCGCCCTCTGGCAGCAGGAGCCTGCCCCCGACCTTTCCAAGGCGAACGCAAACGAAAAAGTCTGGCGGATGCTGGAGATTGAGGACCTTGATCCGATTACAGGGCGATCGCTGAACCGGTTTCACAAGGTTCAGACCGGGGCCTGAGCCCTCCGCTGGGTCGCCATCCCGCTCCTCGGGATGAGCGAGTCCTCGTCGGTGTCCAGATCGCGAAGCACGCTGCGACATTGAAGGCGGCCCATCGTTCCCCCGCTCATCACGCGAGCGGGATGGCTACTCTGAGTCGCGGACAAACCGCTACTGTTCACCACGCCGGGCGAATCGACGACTCGCGAGTCCCGGACCTCAACGCAACCGGTGACGGGCGACGATTCATGTTTCCAGCGGGATGGCAACGCGGTCTCTTGTGGATTCCCGCACTCTACCTGGCCTTCATGGGGGCTCTGTTCTACGGACGCTCCCTGTCGGCGCAGGCCAGGGGAATGGATGCCGAAATCCAGCGGGCGCTCGACGCGGGCGACAAGGCCAGGGCCGAGCGCGACATCCCGGCGTTCCAGAAGGCGAACGACGAACTCGATCGACTCACGGACCGGCTTCGAACCGTGCAGACGGCGTCATTCGCCCTCGCAGGCAGCATCGGCATCGGGCTCCTCCTGTTCATCTGGGCGACCTGGCAGGTGACGCAGCGGGCCGTCAGCCGATGGGAGACGTTCGCGAGGTGGGGCGCCCTCCTCATTCCCCTCCTCTCGATCCTGATGATCGCCTCTCAACGGAGCATCGGGATCCAGATCGTCCACAAGCTGACGTCGATCGCGATCTCGGTCGGGCACCACCACGCGCTCCACAAGATCGCCGCTTTCTCCGGAAGCCGGGACGTCGCCGAACGGGTCGACTGGCTGTACCGCTCCTTCTACCGGTTCGTCCTGCTCATGATCGTCGTGCCGATCAGCGGCGCGCTCCAACAGGGCCCGAACTGGCTCAAAGGAGCCTATGAAGAGATCCTCCTGGGCGTCGCGGGGCTGTTCGTCACGGCCCTCGCGTTCACGCTCTGGAAGCTGCGAACCCGCCTCCTCACGGTGTCGGCCGTCCTGGCGGCAGCCGAAGCCGGGGACTTCGAAGACGAAGCGTGGCAGGAGGACGAGCGATAAACGTCGCGCGTCCCGCCGCAAACCACCCGCTCGGCGGGCGGGTCACTTCGGCGGGGCCTTCGTCATCACGTAGGTGAACAGGTCCTGGATCTCGGCGTCGGTCAGCTTGTCGGTCAGGCCGTCGGGCATGATCGACGTCTCGGTCGCCTTGAGCTCCTCGATGTCGTCCCGGTTGAGGAGCGTCGTCTGGTTGTTCGCTCCCCGCAGGCTCACCGTGCGGGCATCCTGCTTGTCGATCAGCCCGTTCAGAACCCGGCCGTCGGTCGTCACGACGATGAACTGCGTGAACTCCTCCCGGATCGCCGCCGAGGGATCGACCACCGCGAGCAGGAGGAAGTTGAGGTTGTCCCGCTCGTAACCGGTCAGGTTCGGGCCGGTCTGGCCTCCCTCACCGAAGAGCGTGTGACAGGTCGCGCAGTGCTTCTTGAAGAGCTCGTGGCCGCGATCGAACGCTCCGCCGCCCGCCGGCGACGGCGGGACGGTGGCCGGCGCCGTCCGCTGCTTGACGATCAGCCCGTGCAGCCGCTTCATCTGCGCCTGCTTCTGCTCCGACGAAGCCCGCGTCTTCCCCCAGATCTTGTCGAGCTGCTTCTGGATCTCGGGGTCCTGATGGAGCCGCATCTGCTGGACGACATCCATCGCGATCGCGCTCGACTTGATCCGCCACTCGGCGACTTCCGTCAGGAGCGACTTCGTCCAGGCGGGCCGGCTCGCGAGAACCCGGTGGGCGACCGACCGCAGGTCCTGCTCGTCGGGGAGCTGCGAGTGGTAGCGGCTGCAGATCTGCCGGCCGATCGCGGGATCGTCGTAGTTCATCAGCGCCATCAGGGCGGCCCGCTTCACCGAAATCGCCGGCGAGCCGAGCAGGTTGACGAGCGGGGTCATCGCCTTGGCCGGCTTCGTCTGGCCGAGCACGTCGATCACCGCGAGCCGCTGCGGCCGGTCCCCCTTCTCGTTGGCGATCAGCTTGACCGCCTCGTCGATCGCCTCGGTCTTGCCGAGCCGCAGGCCGAGGGCGATGTCGCTCTGGCCGGCCGACTTCTGGTAGTCATCGATCGCGAGGGCGAGCTCCGGCGAGAGTCCGTCGATCTTCCGCCCCTGGTAGGCCTCGAGGAACC
>JAEYWB010000587.1 GCA_023429275.1 Planctomycetota bacterium | reverse complement strand
GAGGACAACTGGACAGTCTGGTACCGATCTAAGACCCGTAAGATTCACAGTGTCCTCAGTGCTCTCTGTAGCAAAGACCTTCTTCGAGCGCCATCAAACGAAAAAACCCCGGGTGGAGACCCGGGGGTGGTTCGAGCAGCGGTGATGAAGCGGATCAGGCCGCGCGGGAGATGCGGTTCGAGCCCGGGCCCCCACGAGGCGGGTAGCCGTATTCGCGAAGCTTGCCGCTGAGGGTGCGGATACCAATCGACAGTGCCTTCGCCGTCAGTTCGCGGTTCCCGCCGAAGCGGTTGAACGTTGCTTCGATCAGCTTCCGTTCCATCTGGGCGAGCGTGAGGCCCGGATCGCTCGGCTCATCGGCGGCTCCCTGTTCGATCCAGGGCTCGACGGCACTCCGGGTCAGCTCGATCTCGGTCGTCAGGGCACAGATGCGGGCGATGACGTTCGAGAGCTGGCGGACGTTCACCGGCAAGTTGTGGCGGCGGAGGCGGTCGAGGGCTTCGGTACTGAGCCGCTTCTGCGGCTGGCCTTCTCGGACCGAGCAGTCGAGGAGAAACTGCTCGGCGAGAGCTCCGACGTCTTCGAGGCGGTCGCGGAGAGGCGGAACGTGAATCCGCTGCGTCTGGCAGATCCGGTGGAGGTCCGGATGCAGCTTCCCTTCGCGGGCACACTTATCGAGGTCGGCGTGCGTCGTCAGGATCACGCGGACTTGGACCGGATGCGGAATCGGGCTGCCGACCGGGCGGAACTGGCCGCTCGTGAGGACCTGAGCGAGCGTCTGCTGCATCGGCAGGGCGAGCGTCTCGACGTCTTCGATCAGAAGGGTGCCGCCCTTGGCCGAATCGAACCGGCCCGGCTGGTCCCCTTCACCGAAGAGTTCCTGCTCGACGACGGCCGACGAGAGGACGCCGCAGCAGATCTTGAGGAACGGGTTCCGGCCGCCGAACTTGGCCGTGTGGATCGCCCGGCCGACCGCGGAGACGCCGCTTCCCGGCTCACCGAAGATCAGGACCGGCTTGTCATGCTCGGCCGCCGACTGCACATGGCGGCGAACGTCGTCCATCGCGGGGCTGATGCCGGCGAGGTCGTCGAACATCCGCCCTTCGAGACGCCGCTTGAGCTGGAGGTTCTCGGCGACGAGCCGCGAGCGGCCCACCGAAGAGAAGAGGACGCGGGCCAGCTTCTCCGAGGTACAGGGAGGATCGAGGACGTCGCAGCCGACGTTGCTCCAGCCGCCCGACCGGTCGCCGAGCGACGGCAGGACGATGAACTGTGTCGGCCGGCCGGCGATGCGAACCGCCGAGCTCAGCGTCCGGATGATCTCCGGAGAGGCAGGCTCGTCGAGAACGCAGGCCGAGAAGTCGTCGGCCGTGAGCCCGGCTTTGAGGTCGTCGAGGTTGCTGTAGGTGACGGCATCGTAACCGGCCTGGCGGACCACAACGGACAATCGGGCACGCGATTGTTCCTGAGCGGCCCAGACGGCCACTCGTCCGCTCAACCGGATGACGCCCGGCATCGGTGAGTCAATCATGGAGTCCTCGTGTCGCGAGAGGGGAGAAGTTGACGGGAGGGGAAAGGAAGGGGTCCGGCCGGCAGCAGGACGTGCGAAATGGGTGAAGGGATGGCGAAAGGGACCGGAGGTTCGCTGAGGACAGAGAATCTCCGGGGACCTCGTGCCGGGGGTTCCGCACGTGCCTGCCTGGAATGCCGACTTGGGAGGGGGGAAGGTTGGAAAAACTTCCGGAGGTGGGATCTTTTTGACGTCGGGGAAACGTCAGACGTGAGGTCAGGATTGATATGGCAGTACTTGCCGAGGGTCAACGGCAGGTTGTGCAACTTTCAAAGCAGGTTGTAACAGTTGCAAGAATTGGATCGGTGAGGGAAGAAAACTCATGCCGAGATCGACCGCCGCAAAAAAAAGATGCGAGCCCGCGGTCGACGGGTCTCCAGAGCGAGCGGCGCGCCGAAGAAGGATGAAAGGGGAAGCCGACCGCGTTTACTGATTCGACGCCTCCTTCTTCTCGTCTTCGAGCACGCGCCCTCCCGGCGAGAGGGGCTCGAGGGTCAACCGCGAGATCCGGTACCGGCAGTCGTAAGCTCCCACGAAGAGACTGTTCTTCCTCGGCGTCTGCCAGTAGTCGGAAAGGCTGAGACGGTCGGGCGTCCCTTGCCAGTCGATCAGCGTCCGTCCGTCGACCGAGACCACGACGCTCTCCTTTCGGACGGTGCAGATCACCTGGGAAGGCTGTCCCTTTCGAAAGACCGCGCCGGCGACCGTCGTGCGGTTGGCTCCGACGTTCCGGTCGTCAACATTCTCGAGGGCGCTCAGCGACTTGCCCCCGGTCAGAAAGCCGAGCAGGACAAGCCAGCGGTTCTCTCCCGATCGCTGTCCGAGAATCAGGGCGTTGGGCTCGTCGAGCGGCTCGACGACCGCGACCATGCGGTATTCGGCGGGGGGCTCGTACGGAACCTCAATCCGTGCTCCGCTTCTCTGCGGGCTCAGGATCGCTCCCCCTTCCGATTTCCATTCTCCGGAGACTGCGTCGCTGTCCGGCCGGATGAGCTTCAGCAGGTCCACCATTTCCGGCGCGCCCGGTGTCCCCGAAGATTCTCTGACGTCGAGTTCCGGCAGCGGGCCCTGTGGGATCACGGTTTCGTTCGGACGGTTGCGGACCTGAAAGTACCCCCACAGTTCCGCCCGCTGGCCGGACACGAGTTCGGTATTGACCCGATAGCTGACAGGAGGCGGACGGTCAATGCGGCTCAGGAGAACCTGCGAGGGAGTCGTCCGGGGCTCGACCGGGACGTCGATCCAGGGCC
>JAEYWB010000569.1 GCA_023429275.1 Planctomycetota bacterium | reverse complement strand
TGTCCCCCGAGCAGGCCTCGGGAGAGGTCATCGACTTCCGCACCGACCTCTTCAGCCTCGGGAGCGTCCTGTACTTCATGTGCACCGGCCGGCCCCCCTTTCGGGCCGATGCGCCGATGGCGGTCCTCAACCGGATCTGCCACGCCCCGCATCGGCCGGTCGACGAGGTCAACCCCGCCATCCCGGTCGACCTGGCGGACATCGTCGAGCGGCTACTGGCGAAGGCGCCGGCCCGGCGGTTCTCGTCCGCACGCGAACTGGAGGCGCGGCTCTCGACAATCCTTTCAGAACTCCAGCAGGGGGGCCGGCTGCGTCGCCGAGGCTGGTGGCGGCGATGGTCGCGCGTCGCACGCCACTGGCGCAAGGCGGCGCAGCTGGCTTCTGCGGGAGTGCTCTGCGTTCTCGTCGGGATGTTCATCAGCGGCCGGGAACCCCTGTTACCGCAGGGCGATCCGGATCGGACGGGGAACCCGGTTCAAGTCGTCGCCAGGCAGGCAGGTTCGGATCTCCGGCCAGCAGGGCCGAATCCTGTCACGGAGTCACCGCTGGAGCCAGATACGTTTGACTCGGAATTCCGGACGACGCTGTTGATGCTTCGGCTGGCCGAAGCCGCTTCTCCGGCGGAACAGCCGCGCCAGGCAGGCGAGGCTGGACTCGATCCCTGGGATCAGGAGCGACTGGCGGTCGAGTCACAGATCGAATGGCTCACGCAGGAGCTGGGCGGCCCCCGCACCACCAGGGCACCTTCCTCCCCGCCTGCGGTTCCTGTTTCCCCGCCATACTCCAGTACTGCGACGCCGCTCGTACCGAACACCACGGACATTCTGCGTCCGGCGTCCCTCGACCCGGCTTCTCAATCGCCGGGGCAGTGAGTTCATCGCCGTAAACCGTCTGAGGTCATTTTCCCTGTCGTTCGACAAGGTTGTCGGGCATTTACCGAAAGGAACGTCGTCATGATTCGAAGTCGTACATTCTCTGTCGCCGCAATCGCCCTGGCCGGAACGGCCGCGTGGGCCTGGTCGCAGGGGCCTGTCGAGCCTGCGATCGATCCGGCGGCTGGAGCCTCCAGCCGGGAAGCGCCAGTCGAGATTCGGACGGATCGAAAGGTGGTCGTGTCCGGCGACGCCGTCGATCTATCGGATGACCCGGCAGCTCTGTCCGGCGATGTGGAAGTGGCCGGAGAGTTCATTGGCATCGATGCCGCCTCCGCGACCGGCGATGTTCTCTTTGAAGCCGCAGAGCCAGTGGCCGGAACCGTGAGAATGATCCGCGCCGATGACGGCTCGCAGGATGTCCTGTGGAGGGCCGGGCCGAAGACAGCCCCGGCAAGGAGCTACCGGATCGCGCACCATCCTCAGATCGTGACGAAAGTCAGGTCGGTGCAGCTCTCCCCGGAAGAGGCGGAGCAGCAGCAGGAGATCCGGAAGTGGACCGAGGTGCTTCACTCGGATCGGCCGGCCGAGGAGAAGGAGAAAGCCCGCAAGGCTCTGTCGGAGATTCTGGAAAAACAGTTCAGCCGGGACCTCGAGCGACGGGAGAAAGAAGTCGCCCAGCTCGAGTTGCGAGTGAAGAAGCTGCGGACGCAGGTCGAGAAGCGGCGAGAAGCGAAAGAGAAGATTATCGACCTCCGTCTCGACACCATCGAGCAGGAGGCGGAGGGGCTCGGTTTTCCGGAGACGGCCCCGACGAGGCCAGGGATGGCGTCCCCGTATGAGGCCCGGCAACCCTTCACGATCAAGCTGGACCCGGTCCCTCTCCCTTCCGGCCGGCCGCGGCAGTAGCCGATCACCGGACTTCTTCCAGGGGGGATTGATGCCTCTCATCGCCACGAGAAACGTGCCTCCCCGCTCATGAGTCACTCAACGATCACTCGTCCTGAAAGGATACTCCCATGATCTCTCTCCGAACTCTCTCGCTTCCGGCTTTGGCCATGACGGGAGCCGCCACCTGGGCCTGGTCGCAGGAACTCCCTTCGCCGGTGCCGACGGACAACCTGGAGATTCGTGCCACCACGGTCGCAGGTCCGAACGAGATACCAGCCATCACGGCCCCGATTGGAAGCCCTCCCTACGGGGCGGGCGGGGGCACGGGGGTTTTGTTCGGTGGTCCCACGGCTGCGGTGCCCGGGAGACCGGGCTTTCGCGTCATCACGCGGCCGAGGACCGTCATGGAGACGTACTACGTCACGCTTCAGCCGGAGGAAATCACCGAGCAGAAGGAGATGCAGGGCCACATCGAGGTCCTTCACTCGGACAAGCCCGCCGCGGAGAAGGAGAAGGCGAAGGCGTCGCTGAGCGCTCTTCTCCAGAAGCAGTTCACCCGGGACGTCGAGCGCCGCGAGAAGGAAGTTGCCGAGCTCGAGGAGCGGGTCAGGAAGCTGCGGAACCAGCTCGACAAGCGGAAGGAGGCCAAGGACAAGATCATCTCGCTGCGGCTGACGACGATCGAGAACGAGGCGGAAGGGCTGGGCTTTCCCGAGGAGGGCCGTAGCGGCGCGACACTGAACCTGATCGGAAATCCGACAGGCGTGGGGCAGCCTTACGGAGAGACGTTTTCCCAACCTCCCACGGCCACCTTGCGGACGAGGTAGCCGCGTGTCGGAGCCGGAATGGTCGGGGCCTTCGGCGAACGTCGGTCAGGGTGAGTCAGGCCGTTCGCTGGTCGGATTCGGGAAGATCCCGTGCCCGAGTTCGAGGAACTCGATCAGGTTGCCGTCCGGGTCCCGGACAAACAGCGATCCGACGCCGAAGTCCATCGGATCGTCGGCCGCCTGAACGTCCCGCTCGTTGCCGTGAAAGTCCGCCTGGAAGACGCGGAGCCGATGATCCAGGAGGAGCGTCAAAACCTCCTTCAACTCGGAGACCTGTAGCGCGACGTGACGGTAGGCGTGGTGCGACGGCTCGACCGCAGCGGGGTCTGCCAGCGGAATGAGGTGCAGGGTGCTCGTCGCATTGAGGTGCAGCCACGACCGCCTCGTGGCGTGCCGCCGCAGCCCAAGAATGTCGACGTAGAACCGCTCCGCCGCCGGCAGATCTTTCACGACCAGACCGACATGGTGAATGGCCTCGATGGTCACGCTCATGGCTCGAGCTCCTCTCCGCCTGGTACGGCGGATCGCTCGGCTGTGACGCTCTTCTTGAAACATTCAGCCCTCCGTCGTTTCCGGGCGAGTCGTGATGAGGCCCATCAGCCTCCGCCGCGCGAGGCCCTGGAATAGAACTCCGTCGGTCGAAACGCCGCCCAGAGGACCGGGAGGAGAAGGAGTCCGGCGATCTGCCAGCTCCCGATCCAGGGGATGCCGGGGAGCGTCAAGGTCCAGAACCATCGGAGCCCGCGGACAACTCCGAAGCCCATTCCGCCATGAAGCAGCGCCACCAGCAGCGTGTA
Source organism: Planctomycetota bacterium (assembly GCA_023429275.1). Lineage (GTDB taxonomy): Bacteria > Planctomycetota > Planctomycetia > Planctomycetales > Planctomycetaceae > Planctomyces_A. Next base: position 1,411 of record JAEYWB010000569.1, on the reverse strand, counting down.
CACGCTGCTGATGAGCAGAATGGCGAAGTCACCGACCTTGAAACCGACATCTCGATCCATGGAATCTGTTCTTCGTGCGCCGCGACGGGAGGCGGCCGAGCTGTCAACTTGCGTCGTCAGGTTCGTCGAACCCGGGCCGTCCGGGAAGCAGGGGGACCGGCCGCGAAGGCTCCGCACGCCAGCGGACCGGTTCGAAGTCATGCCAGCGGACTCCTCCCGGCAGCGTCGGTTCGGCTGCGAACTCGAGATGGACAATCCTCCGGTGGAGAGACGTCCCTTCGGCGGAGCGGCCGCTTGAATGGACGAGCAGCGGCCGCATCGCCAAGACATCGCCGCCGCTGCACAGGATGGTCTCCGCCCGAAAGCCAGCCGTTTCGAGCCTCTTCCCGGTGACGTGGGATCCGGTCAGGACTTCGAGTGGGCCGTTGTCGCGTGTCGCGGGGTCGAGATGAATCCGCAAAGTCAGCATCCCTTCGAGGACCGACGCTGGGGGCTCGGTATGCCAGACTCCGGCTCGCATCCGCGGTGGCGAGTATCCGGCCGTATCCGACCCGCGCGATGCCCCAGGCTGAACCGCGATGAGCAGATCCTTGTGCCAGGGGAGCGCCCAACTCTGGTTCGGCGGCTTGTCGAAGTAGAGGCCGCGGACGAGCCCGGCCTTCGGTCCAAGAATCTCCGTGACGAAGTCGCCCAGTGCCGGCGCACGCCACGCCGCGCGGATCCAGGGGGAAACGTCGAGGATGTTGCGGGCGGCATAGACGCCCCCCTCCCGCTCGCGAACGAGGTTGGCCTGCGCCACCGCGAAGTCGTCGAGAAGCCGGCTTGCCCAGGCGGACATCGCATCGGCCGGAAAGAGGCCGCGGAGGAGTGCCCATCCGTCGCGCTGGAGCGAGAGACGGGAATCGGGGCCTGTCGCGAATTCGTCATGACTTCCGGACAACTGGACTCCCTTCCGTCGCGCGTGTGACTCCGAACCTTGGGCGATCGTCCCTGGCCTCCGCGGATCTTACTCGCCGGGAGGATCCAGCATCTTCAGCAGCCGCTTCGGGGCAACGAGCCGGTACGAGTCTCGCAGAAAGTTGTCGACTTCGTCCCAGTTGACATCGCCATCGAGCCAGATGCCGAGCCAGCCGCTCTTTCCGACGTAGGGTGGGACGAAGTAGCGGCCGGCGTCGGCTCGGACCATGAGTTCCTGCATGCCTGGCCTTGCCTTGAGCCAGACGGCAGGCCTCCCCTGGCCGTGATGATTGGAGGCCGAGGCATGCATCGCGAACATCTTGTTCCGCACGCGGAACGTCGCCTCTCCCCAGGCCTCGACCTCGTGTGCCTCCGGCAGAGCCAGGGAAAGCTTTCGGAGGCGAGTGACGGGGCGGGCGGTCATTGCATTGGCTGTGGGCGGTAGGCTGTGGGC
>JAEYWB010000466.1 GCA_023429275.1 Planctomycetota bacterium | reverse complement strand
TCAATCCCCGGGTGATCAAGCGGAAGATGTCGAAGTGGAACAAGAAGCAACCCAAACACCGCCGCCCACCACCCCTCTCGAAAACCTTCGTCGAGACAGTGGTTATGACTAATTGAACGGTATTGCGGTTAAACGGTTCGCACTGTCGCGCTCGGGATTGTTGCTTCCCCTTACTCCGCCAGCTTCAGCAGCTCCACCTTGCGGAACTCGATCGGGTGGCTTTCCGACTGGAGGGAAATCGTCCCCCCGCTGAGCATCTTCGTTCCTGCTTTGGCGGCGAGTTCCTTGGCGTGGGCGTCCCGCTCGTCGAGCTGGGCCTGTTCGTATTCGAGAACCGTTTCACCGTCGATGATGTGCTTGATGACCTTGTCGCCGTGGACCTCCACTTCGACCGTTACCCACTGCTCGCCGTGGTACGTTTTGGACTTCGAACTCGTGCAGTGCGGCGTGAAGAGCTTGCCGTTCATGACCACGATGGTCCCCGGCGTGCAGAGGTTGGCGGTCGTCCGCATCTGCGTCCCGTTGCCGCCAAGGAACTGGACTTCGATGGAGGCCGGAAAGTCCTGGTCCTTCCCCATCCCTTCGGGGGATTCGCCATGCAGCATGACGCCGCTGTTGCGGATCGCCCAGCCGGGCCCGCCGGGGCACTGCTGGCCGACGAAGCGGTATTCGATCCGCAGCCGGTAGTGCGAGAACTTGTCCTTGTAGAACAGGTGGCCGAAGGTCTCGTTGTACTTGTCGTAGCCGTCGTAGCTCACCTTGAGGAGGCCGTCTTCGACGCGGAAGGTGTTCTTCCAGTTGTCTCCGAACTCGTGGTAGCGGATCTTCGGCGTCCAACCCGTGAGGTCCTTGCCGTTGAAGAGCTGGATCCACTCCTCTTTCTTCGCGTCCTCATTCTTCTCCTGGGCCGGAGCGGCCGGGATTGCGAGCAAAGAGAAGAGTCTGAGAACGAGAGATGCGGCGATGCGGCGCGTCACGATGACCTCACAAAACAGTGGACTGGCGGCGATGGCAAGACCGCCCGAATCGGTGATTGTGGGACGGGAGCGGGAAGACCGCAACGCGCTCGTCGGGGGATTCACTTTGTCGCCCGCCAGACCGAGTTGAGATTCCAGATGTCGATGTGACCGACGTTGACGGTGGAGCCTGTCGTCATGATCTCGACCGTCCGCGAGGTCGGACGAGTCTCGCGTTCCCGGCTGATCGCGATCTCCCCGCCGTTGACGAAGACCTCGATCGAACGGCGGTCGAGGAGGATGTCGAGATCGATCTGCTCTGCGGATTTCGGGAGACTCACGATGACGTCCCGGACCTGCAGCTTCCGTCCCTCGGCTCGGCAGACGACCTTCTCGCCGCCGACCTTCCACACCAGTTCTCCTGCCGAGGGGAGCTTCACGCCTCGGCATTTCACCCGCATTTCTGTTGAGGCGGTCTCGAACGTCTTCGACTTGCCCGGATCGATCTCGACGTCGTCGACCGCTTTCGCGTCGGTCTGCAGCGAGTCAAGCTCTTTGACTGGCGAGGCGAACAGCCGCGGCCCCTCTTTGGTCGATCGGAGCGTCAGGTCGACCGGCACCGCCATCTGCTGGTTGAAGGGCATCCCCGGGAAGACGATTCCGTTCGCCCAGCCGATCTGGATGCAGCGGCCGTCCGGGGCGTTGCTGAAAGTCTGCGCGGCGTAGTAGTTCCCATGCCACACGCGATGCTTCGTGGCGTGCCCCCCTTCGGGCGTGAAGGTCTTTCCGTCGAACGAGCCGACGACATAGGCCGCGTCGGCCCCATAGAGCACCCATCGCGTCTGGCTCTTCACGCCGTCGAGCGGCAGTTCGACCAGGTCGGGACACTCGTAGAATCCCTCGATCCGGCTGCCGAATGTCCAGGACTTGAGATCGGGCGAGGTGTGGAACGTGATCCACCGCTTGCCATCGAGCTCGTTGTAGAGAGCCATCACCCACTGCTTCGAAGGGGCGTGGTACAGCAGCCGCGGATCGCGGCCGACGTGCCTGACGACCGGGTTTCCTTCGTACTCGGTCCAAGTCCGTCCGCCGTCGTTGCTGTAGACTATGCACTCGCCGCGCCCGGTGCTCGTGTAGGCTCCGACGAGCGGAGGCTTCTCCTTCGTCCCGAAGCCCGAGGCATTCTGCTTGTCGATGACGGCGCTTCCAGAGAACGCCCAGTCGCCGAACTTGCGAGGGTAGATCCCGATTGGCTGTTCTGACCAGCGGAAGAGGTCGGGGCTGGTCGCATGCCCCCAGTGCATGTTTCCCCAGCCGTGCCCGTACGGATTGTGCTGGTAGTACAGGTGGTAGACGCCGCCGTGCCGGACGAGTCCGTTGGGGTCGTTGAGCCAGCCGCGGCGGGAGGTGAAGTGAAACTGCGGGCGGAGCGGTTCGTTGTAGAGTTCGCCCGCCGCCGGGAGTTCGCCGTGCTGTTCGATGACCGGCAGCGGGCCGTCCCCGCGCCGCTGACCTTCGATGATGATCGTCTTCCCCGCGAACGCGGAGATGTCGGCGAACGCGTGGAACTCTGCCGGTTCGGAGGCGAGTTCGATCTCAAACTCCCGAACGACCTGGTCGCCGACCTTCATCCGGATCCGCTGCTTGGGGAGGCCGGTGCGGACTGGAAGCCAGAGGTACTTCCTGGTGACGGCGATCTCCCACCGCGCGGGCTCCGCCATCCTCTTCACGTCGCTCTGGACGATCTGGTCGATATTGATGTGTCCCCAGCCCCCGCGGTGTTCATCAACGATCCGCAGGACCGCTTGCTGCCCGCCAAGGTTCGAGACATCCCAGGTCTGCCACTCGAGCCGCTCGGAGCCGCCGGGCTGGTCGTTCGGTCCGCTGGCGGTCTGGACGATCTTGCCATCGACGAGCAGGTCGATCCGCGTGCCCGGGTGAGCCCCGCCGCCGATCAGGAAGTTCAGGAACCTTCGTTCGATGACGAACGGAGGCGAGGTGAGAGTGCCGGTCGACTGGTCTCCCTTGTGGAAACTGTTGACGAGCCGCTTTCCCTCGAACCCCTCGACGTTCATCTGGCCGGGAAGGGGCCCCTCCGCGGGACCGGTGCCGAACGCCTCGCCGGTCGCTTTCCACTCCCCGTAGCTCGCCTGCTCGAAATCGGCGATGAGCGTGTCGGGGCGATCGGCCGCGAACGAGAGAGCTGGAGAGCAGGCCAGCAGCATCGACCAGAGGACGGAGCGCGTCATGGAGTCCACCGGGTGGAAGGATCGAGAGATCAGGAGTCTCAAGTTCTCAGTCGTCAGTTTTCAGTCAGAGCGGGAATTCGCACGCGGCGAGAATAGCGTGCCCCTTGAGGCTCTGAACTGAAAACTGAAAACGGACGACTTTGAACTCCTGCAATTTCGCTGATCGTAGTTCCTCGGGCCGGAATCCTCCTCCTTGCCCGCGTCCCACTCCGGTTTGCTTTACGAACGTTCGATTCGTCCGTAGTGTCACCGCTGGTGCCGCGGTGATTGAGGCCTGGCAAAGGAGTGTGTCGGAATGCCGATTCGAAGGGAGTTCGTCGACTGGTCCGCACCGGCGCTCCCGGCGGTCGTCGACCGGCTCATCGAGGAATACACGATCCTCGACAAGTGCGACCTGTCGAACGTCATCGCCGTGTTCCCTGTCGCCCGGGCCGGACGGCGGTTCCTCGAGATTCTCGCCGAGAAGACCGAGGGGCGGAACGAGCCGCCGGAGGTGGTCACGGTCGGCCGGCTCCCCGAGAAGCTCTACGAGCCGAAACGCCCCTTCGCCAACGAGCTGACGCAGCATCTCGCATGGGTCGAGGCCCTCCGGTCGACGCCGCAGGAGCGGATGGCCCGGCTTGTGAGCCAGATCCCCGAGGATCACGACGTCGACTCCTGGATGTCCCTCGGACGGCTCCTGTCCGCGCAGCACACCGAGCTCGCCGCAGACCGGCTCGACTTCGGGCTCGTTGCGGAGCGCGGCACCGCTCTCAGCGGGTTCGACGAAGAGGAACGCTGGAAAGTCCTCCACGAGGTGCAGACGACCTACCTCGCGACGCTCGACCGCCTGGAGCTGTGGGACATTCAGACCGCCCGCCTTGTCGCGATCGACCGGCAGGAGTGCGGCACCGCGAGACAGATCGTTCTCGGCGGGGCGGTCGACCTGAACCAGGCGATGCGGGCGATGCTCGACCAGGTGGCGGACCACGTCACGGTGTTCATTCACGCCCCGAAGTCGCACCAGAAGTTCTTTGACCATCACGGCTGCCTGATCCCGGAGAAGTGGGAGGAGAAGCCGATCGACCTGCGGCGCGAGCAGATCCGCGTCGTCGACCGTCCGATCGACCAGGCGGAAGCGGCCGCCCGGTCGCTGGCGGAGTTCCGGGGGGAGTGGCGGATCGACGAGATCAGCATCGGGATGGGCGACGAATCGATCGTCCCGCTCTTCGAACGCCGGATGGCCGAGTACGGCATCCCGACCGCCTGGACCACGGCCCGCACGCTCGACCAGACCGCCCCGTACCTGCTGCTCGATGCGGTCGCGGCCTATCTCGAGGATGCGAGCCGGGTCGATCGTTTCGCGAGCCTCATCCGGCATCCGGCCGTGACCGACTGGCTGAGCCATCAGGGGCTCGAGCCGGGCTGGCTTTCGTGCGTCGACCGCTACCTGGCGCGGCACCTTCAGAAGCGGCTGGGGGTCTGGCTCGATGACACCGCCGAGACCGAACAGGTCCGCCGGGTCGACGATCAGGTCAAGGCGGTCACCGCTCCGCTGAAGATCGAGACGCGGCTGCTGTCGGGGTGGACGGAGCCTCTCGTCTCCCTGCTTCTCGCCATCTACAACCACCGGGAGTTCGACCGGGAGGTGGCGGCGGACCGGCAGATCCTCGAGTCGATCGAGCGGATACACGCCGCGCTCGTCGACCACACGGCGATTCCGGACCCGCTCTCCCCGATCGTCTCGGCCTCGCAGGCGATCCGCCTGACGCTCGACGAGATCGCGCGCGATCCGATCGAGCAGGAGCCCCCTGAGGACGCGCTCTCCCTGATGCGGTGGCTCGACCTTCCGCTCGACGACACCCCGGCCCTGATCCTCACCGGCTGCAACGAAGGGCTGATCCCGTCGTCGATCAATTCGGATCTCTTCCTTCCGAACGCCCTGCGGCGGCACCTGGGAGTCAACGACAACCTGCGGCGGTTCGCCCGCGATGCTTACGTGCTGTCAGTGCTGCTCCGTTCGAGGAAGTCGGTGACGATCATCGCCGGCCGGCGGGATCTCCGGGACGAACCGCTCGCGCCGAGCCGGCTGCTGTTCGCCGCGGAGCCTGAAGAGATCGCCCGGCGCGTCGAACGGTTCTACGGAGAAGTCGAGAAGCCCCTCTCGATCGCCGGGCCCTTTACCGCGACGCGGGCGAAGTCCGCCTTCACGATCCCCCGGCCGACGCCGCGGCCGGCTCCCCCCGACCGCGCTCCGCTCATTCGCGTCAGTGTGACCGCCTTCGGCGACTACCTGGCCTCTCCCTATCGCTTCTACCTGCGACACGTTCTCCGGCTGAGGGAGGACCGGATCGACGTCGATGAGCTCGACGCACCGGCGTTCGGGAACCTGATCCACGAGGTCCTCAAGCAGTTTGGCCGGCATGATGTCCGGTATGCCACGGACGAGAAGCCGATCCGCCGGTTCCTGGAAGAGGCCCTCGAACAGGAGGCGTTCCGGACCTTCGGGGACGATCCCTACGTTCCGATCCGGGTCCAGATCGAGCAGGCCCGGCTCAGGCTGCGGGCCTTCGCCAACTGGCAGGCGGAGTGGACCCGGCAGGGCTGGACGATCGCCCACTCCGAAGTCGCGCTCGAACGGGAGCCGGTCCGGTTTGACGTCGACGGCGAACGGGCGATCGCGCTCATCGGCCGCATCGATCGCATCGACCGGCACGAACGGGACAACCGCTGGATGATCTTCGACTACAAGACCGGCGAGTCCGCGACCCCGCCGGAGAAGAACCACCGCCTGCAGGGGGACTGGGTCGAACTGCAGCTCCCGCTGTACCGGCACCTCGCACGGCCGCTCGGCGTCACCGGAGAGGTTGGCCTTGGCTACATCACGCTCCCCCGCGACGTCGCCTCGGTCCAGGCCCTCGTCGCCGACTGGAGCGAGGCCGATCTCGAGTCGGCTGACGACGTCGCTCGACAGGTCGCCGGCAGGATTCTCGACGAAGAGTTCTGGCAGGAGCTCGACGCACCCCCCGGCCGCCTCGGCGAGTACGGACCGATCTGCCAGGACGGAGTCTTCGACCGGGAGGCGAGCGTATGACGAGCCCTGCCTCGCTCTTCGGTGACGGGCCCGAGCCCGCGTCTCCGTCCGGATCCGCTTCGGTTCCCGAATCGCCATTGCCGGCGTCCGGAGCCCCCGCCGCTGCCGACGGGGGCGTCGGC
>JAEYWB010000451.1 GCA_023429275.1 Planctomycetota bacterium | reverse complement strand
AGACTACCGAGTGCGACGCCACGCTCCGCTGGCGCGTCGCGGTCAAACGTATTCACCAGGCGAGTCGTCAGATGAGACCTTCGATGTGGCCCGCTGCCTCCTGTTCGCTGTGCCTCGCGTTCCTGGTGATAGCGGTCCCTCTCGCTGCCGCCGACCTTCCCGCGGACCTCATCCTGCATGGCGGCAAGGTCGTCACGGTCAACAGCCGCTTCGACATTGCCGAGGCGGTCGCCGTCCGCGGCGGAGCGATCGTGGCGGTCGGCACGGACGAGGAGATCCTCCGCCACAAGGGAGACAAGACGGCCATCGTCGACCTCGCCGGGAAGATGGTCCTGCCGGGACTCATCGATTCCCACGTTCACCCGGGCGGCGCGAGCATGCATGAGTTCGACCACCCGATCCCGGCGATGGAGTCGGTCGCCGATGTCCTGGACTACGTCCGAGCCCGGGCGAAGGCACTCCCGGCGGGTGAGTGGATCACGATCCGGCAGGTGTTCATCACCCGGCTTCGCGAACAGCGTTACCCCACCCGAAAGGAGCTGGACGACGCGGCCCCTGATCACCCGGTCGCGTTCAGCACCGGCCCCGATGCCTCGGTCAATTCGCTGGCCCTCAAGCTGAGCGGCATCGACCGGGACTTCAAAGAGACCGGCGCCGGAAAGATCGAGCGCGACGAGAGCGGAGAACCGACCGGTGTCATCCGCTCGGCGGGGCGGTATCTCAAGATCAGGAATCCGCCCTCCCGGAAGGCGAGCGACGCGGAGCGGGATGCCCGCCTCCGGGAGCTGTTCGCCGACTACAACCGCTACGGGATCACCGGTGTCATCGATCGGAACTGCAGTGCCGGCGGGCAGGAGCAGTACCAGCGGCTGCGGGACGCGGGAGGACTCACGGTCCGGGTCCGGATGTCCCGAAGCCTCAGCGTCGGGCAGCCGATCGAGAAGATCGTCGCGGACGTCGAAAAGCTCGCGGAGGACCCCGCCTTCACGGGCGACGACGCGATGCTGAAGATCCTCGGCGTCAAGGTCTTTCTCGACGGAGGAATGCTGACCGGGAGCGCCTACATGCGCGAGCCCTGGGGGGTGAGCCGGATCTACGGCATCGACGACAATCAGTACCGCGGGCTTCTCTATATCCCGCCCGAAACGCTCGTTCCCGCCGTGAAGGCCTGCGCCGAGCGGGGACTCGCCTTTACAGCCCACAGCGTCGGCGACGGGGCGGTGCACGCGCTCCTAAATGCCTACGAAAAGGTCAACGAAACGGTCCCGATCGGCCCGACGCGCTCGACGCTGACGCACTCGAACTTCATGAGCCGCGAGGCGGTCGAACGATGCGCCAGGCTCAAGGTGCCGGTCGACATCCAGCCGGCCTGGCTTTACCTCGATACGCATACGCTCGTCCGCCAGTTCGGCGAGGAGCGGCTCCGTTACTTTCAGCCGCTGAAGAGCCTGTTCGAAGCGGGAGCGATTGCTGGAGGGGGAAGCGATCACATGCAGCGGATCGACGCCCTGAAGGCGGTGAATCCCTACCACCCATTCCTCGGCATGTGGGTCGCGCTGACCCGCCGCAGCAGGTACCACGATAAGCCGCTGCACCTCGAGGAGGCTCTCACCCGCGAACAGGCGATCCGCTTCTACACCTGGAACAACGCGTACCTGATGAAGCTCGAGGACAAGGTCGGTTCGCTGCAACCCGGGAAGCGGGCGGACCTCGTCATCATCGACCGGGACCTGCTCTCATGTCCGGTCGACGACGTGAGAGAGACAAAGGTCGTCGCGACATACCTCGACGGCCGCCAGGTCTATCCGGCCACGACCGCACCATAGTCCTCAGTCACAGAGGGACCGACCCACTTCCGGGCGCTCGGCGATCTTTCGAAGATGGTGCCTGAGGTGGACGACGTAGTCCTCGATGAGGAACCGGAGCGTCACCGGCTCGTACGGTCCAATGAGACAGCGAACCTCGAGAGCCCCGAGGTTGACGCACCGGATGACATGACAGAGGTGGTGGTTGTAGGCGGACCAGAGGTCGAGAAGCGGCGCCCACTTCACCTCGCCATAACGCTGGAGGCGAACCCAGTCGTTCTGGTCGTACTTCGGGAAGACAAGCTCCGTGGTTCCCTGCGCGCGAACAAAACGCTGATGGTTGTTCGCAGCCGAATCGATCAGGTGTCCCACGACCTCCTTGATCGTCCAGCGATCGGGAGCGGAACGCCGGGAGACCGTCTCTTCCGTCAGCGACCGAAGGACTGGTTCCGCGGTCCGGATCAGGCCGGCAAGCTCCTCCGCAACGGACGCTGGCATTATCGCTCCTCACGGCATGCGCCGACGTGATCCGCCGGCACGCAACGTGACACGCCGTTTCGTCACTCGGTTCGCACGCCGCTCCACAAAGAACCCTCTACTTCTTCCCCGCCAGCAGTTCCGGCTTCTCGATCACGAGGTAATGCCCGTGGTCCGCCGTCACGATCAGGAGCGATTCGTCCCAGTTGCTGTGCTTCTCGACCCAGTCGGTGACAACCTTGATCGCCGCATCCCCGGAGAAGACCGCTCCGATTGAGTTGTCGATGTTGTTGTCGTGGTTCGCCCAGTCGACGTCTCCCGCTTCGATCATCAGCCAGAAGCCCTTTGGATTGGCGGACAGGACCTCGATTGCTGCGGTCGTCATGTCGGCCAGCCGGGGGTTCTCGACGAGATCCGCCTCCGAGTACGACTCGGCCTTCCTCTGTCCGCGGGTCGGATTGAACCCGCCGTCGGCCGTGGCGAACGGGAGATGGCCGGTCGAGGCGACGCCGTAGAATCCGAGCAGGCGGTGTCCCCCCTCCCGGGCCCGGCGCGCCGCCATCGACAGCCCCTCGGGTCCCGGCACCCCGGCGGTCCGCTCCGCCACGACGTACCGGCCGCCTTGGGTGACGTTGACGGCATCGCGATCCGCATCGGTCAGGTAGGCGTTCCCCGGCACGAAGTTTTTTCCCGCTCCCGCGTCTTTTTCACGGACCGACCCCCAGCCTGTTCCGATGAGGACGTCGAGGCCGTTCAGAGGCCTGTCGGGATGACTGATCGACGGACGGCCGATGAGATCGCGTGTGATGTCCTGGTAATCATCGCGGTCGACGTTGTGAGCCATCGTGGCGGCGGGCGTGGCGTGGCTGATCGGCACGCTCGTCACCGCTCCCGCCGAATACCCCCGCTGCTGCGCCAGCATGGCGATCGTCCCGACCGGCTCGCCGGTCGCGGAGACGTTCACGGCGTTGTTATACGACTTGATCCCGGTCGTCATGCTGCTCGCCGAGCAGGAGGAGTCGGTGTAGGCATGCCGGTCGGCGGCGTCCTTCGGAGCGGAGACGAGGTACTCAAGGTCCGAAGTTGTCTCCCAGGGGAAGTTCCCGCCGCGCGTGGGGTCATAGCCCCCCCGGAGTGTCCCGCCGGGGTTCAGGACGGTCTGCTTGTCGACGTCGACCTTCGTCCCGTCGTTGTGCGGGCTGGTCACCATCAGTCCGAACTGAGTACTCCCCCCCGCCTGGTAATCCTGCATGTGAAGGCCGGTCCCGCGGCCCGAGTCGTACAGCACCTTGCCGGTCTGGGCGATGGCGGCGGCGCGGGTCGTCTGGCACTCCATGCCGTCGAAAATTACCAGGAAGAGATGCTTCCGCCCCGCCTCGAGTGCTGCCTTCTGGATGTCGAAGATGTTCGTCTGGTCGAGGTAGTCCGCCTCGGGAT
>JAEYWB010000412.1 GCA_023429275.1 Planctomycetota bacterium | reverse complement strand
CGTCGCTCGGCTCGTGGCTGACCTACGGCCTGGGCTCAGTGAGCCAGAATCTCCCGGCCTACGTCGTCCTCTCGGATCCGGGTGGGCTGCCGGTGCTGGGGACCGACATGTGGGCGAACGGCTGGCTGCCGTCGCTGTTCCAGGGGACGGTCGTCCGTCCGAAGGAGCCGCGGATCCTGAACCTCGACCCGCCGCCGCACCTCGCGGGAGCACCGCAGGAGCAGTTCCTCTCCTACCTCGGTGAGCTGAACCGCGAGCACGCTGAATCGCGGCCCGGCGAGAGCGATCTTCAGGCCCGGATCGCCAGCTACGAACTCGCGGCCCGCATGCAGTCCGCCGCGAAGGAGGCGCTCGACATCTCGAAGGAGACCGAAGCGACTCACAAGATGTACGGCCTCGACGAGGATGCGACGCGGGAGTACGGAACCCGGTGCCTGATCGCCCGGCGGCTCATCGAACGGGGCGTCCGTTACATCCAGGTCTTCACGTCGACGCAGCAGTGGGACCACCACGGCAACATCCTCAAGTCGCTCCCGGCCGCCTGCAAGAAGACCGATAAGCCGGGCGCGGCCCTCGTCGCGGCCCTCAAGCAGCGGGGCCTCCTCGACACGACCCTCGTCCACTGGGGAGGGGAGATGGGCCGCCTGCCGGTGATCCAGAACGAGAAGAACATCGGCCGCGACCACAACACGTACGGCTTTTCGATGTGGCTCGCCGGAGGGGGAGTGAAGGGGGGCCACATCCACGGCGCGACGGACGAGTTCGGCCACAAGGCGGTCGAGAACGTCGTCAATCACTACGACTACCACGCGACGCTTCTGCACCTGTTCGGCTTCGGCGAGAACCAGCTGGCGTTCACCCGCCCAACCGGACAGGCGACGCTGCTCGATGGGCAGACGGGGCGTGTTGTGACCGAGATTCTCAAGTAACGTCTACGAAATCGTCACCCTGCTCCCGGCCGCCTATTTGACATCACCGCCTCCTCGTGACTGACGGCTTCGTCGATATCAGTGAATACCAGGCATCCAGTCTCTCGTAACTTCCGAATGCATGCCTGGAACCGCTCATTGTTGTCGTCGAGCAGCACCCAAACTTTGCCACCCTCATCCACGTAATGAATCACTTCGCCTCCCCCACCTTCATTTGCGTACATCCAGTAGCGATCAAGGCTGGCGAATTGGGTTAGATACGCCTCGACATCAAGTTGATTGCTCATCGTCTTGCCGGATTTGATCTCGTCATTTGGAGACTTCCCCCCCATGGCACTCACCTCCCCAATTGGCCCCGATCAGCCTTTCTCCCCGACATAGAGGGTCGAGATCCCCATCGTGAAGGGGATGTGCCGCGAGTTCTTCAGGCCGCACTCGTTCATCATGGACGTGAGCGCCTCACCCGAGGGGAACTCGCCGACCGACTCGGGCAGGTACTCGTACGCTGACTGCTTGTTCTTCGCGAAGAGCTGGCCGATCCGCGGCAGGACGTGCTTGAAGTACTGCTGGTAGACGCCGCCGAAGACTCGCCCTTTCGGCTTGGAGAATTCGAGGACCGCCACCTTGCCGCCGGGGCGGCAGACGCGGGCCATCTCTCGCAGGCCGGCCCGTGTGTCGGCGACGTTCCGCAGGCCGAAGGCGACCGAGACGATCTGGAAGGTGTCGTCAGGGAAGGGGAGGTGCTGCGTATCCGCTTCGAGGAAACTCACCGGAGCGGAGGCGGGCGGGACCGCCTTGTCCCGCTTTTGATTCGCGAGGACGAGCATCTCGTGCGTGAAGTCCGAGCCGACGACTGCCACCTTGCCTCGGGCCGCTTTCGCGTAGGCGAGGGCCAAGTCGCCCGTTCCGCTGCAGACGTCGAGGATCGGGGCGTCCCCCTGAGGCGGGACGAGCCGGACCGTCCGCCACCGCCAGTAGATGTCCGTCCCCCCCGAGAGGACGTGATTCATCAGGTCATAGCGACGCGCGATCTCGCCGAACATCTGGCGAACACGCGTTCCGGACTTGTCGACAGGCATCGGGTGGGAAGGAACTAGCATCTAGGATTCAGGATCTGGGGAAGAGGCAGCGCCGCACATGGAATCCTGGATCCTATATCCTGAATCCTGGATCCTCTCCCTCACCCGCAGCTCAACTCCGTTTCCAACCCGCTTTCGACCACAAAAAGTCGAGGCGTGTCCCGGACGCAGCGGCGGGTGGGGATTCTAGGGGGTCGGGCCATTCGATGCCCCCTTCGTCCAGGCGCTTTTTCGTGGCGTCGATTCCCAGTTTCGAGCCGAATCCCGGCCAGAGGGCGTGGTCGTCGAAGTCCGCGGTCCCTTTGACGATCAGCGAGTCCCGCTCGGGATCGGCGTACGTGGCCACTGCCTGGAAGACGCTCGCCTCGTCGAGCGGTGTCCCGTCATCGACCGCCACGACGCACTTGAGTCCCGAAAGCCACGGGTCTCCCCACAGGGCGTGCATCACCTGCCTCGCCTGGCCCGGAAAGGTTTTCGCGAGGGCCACGAAGAGGGCTCGTGGCTGACCACCGGTCCGGGCGAGGCGGAGGTCGGTCACGGCGGGGAACCGGCGGCGGATGTCCCAGGCCAGGAGGGCTCCCGAGAGTTCAAGGAAAGCGTCCGCTTCACAGGGGGAGGGGTGCGCGATCGAGACGGGGATGACCGGGTTGGCCCGATGTGTGATCGCCGTGATACGCAGCCTCGGCAGGTCGGTCCGCTCCGTGACATGGCCGAGGCCGCTCGCCGTCCGCCCCGCGCCGTCGGGGATCTCCGCGGGGTCGACGTATCCTTCGAGAATCAGTTCGGCATCCCCGGGGACGTCGATCTCGACCGTTCGCCCCCGGACGAAGTTGAGTCCCTGGCCGCGGACCATGGCGGCGAGATGGTGAGGATCGATACCGACCGGCCGCGGCGCGCCGCACGCCCACAACAGGGCGGGATCGGCGCCGAGCGCGACCGCCACGGGCATCGGCTTGCCCTCCTGCCGGGCGCGTTCGTAGGCGGCCGGTCCGGCATGATGGGCCGTCCAGTGGACGATGAGCGAACCGCGATCGGCAACCTGCAGGAGCGGCATTTCGAGGCGAGCCGACTCTCCCGGGCCGCCGGGAACGAACACGATGGCGTTCGCGATCGTCGCCGCGCTCTCCCGCTCCCACCTGGGGAAAGGGAACTCGGAGAGGTCGACGTCCTTCCCCATCCGGACGACCTGTTGGGCGAAAGCTGTCTTGAGAAAGCGGGGTGCGAGCCGGGCCGCGCGGGCCAGCGGGTTGACGCCGCGGGGCTCCGTCGCGGAGTCCGGAGACGGGGGAGAGACGAACGATTCGATGCGGCTGACGACCTCATCGGCGGACTCGGCATCCAGGCTTCGGAGGAGCCGGCTTCCGCCGAAGAGATTGAGCGCGAGCGGGAACTTCGAGCCCTGGAGCGATTCCAGAAGCAGGGCAGGGCCTCCGCCCCGCTGAGCGGCCGCGCGGCGGGCGAGCTGTCCGACCTCCGAAACGGGCTGGACAGCGTCGGTGAGGCGGGCGAGCTCTCCCGCCCCGGCGAGAAACGTCAGGTACTGCGAGAGGTGGTCGTAGGGCATGCCGACATCCGTGAGCCATGACCTGCGGGGAGCGCGGCGGACGAGCACGCCGCGCTCACATCATCGAAACGCCGATCCATGGACGTACTCGCGCCGCCGACAATCGCTGTGGCAGACTACTTGTAGTCGCGCGGATTGCCGAACAGGCCTCCCTGTCCCTTGCCGCCGGTCCCTCCCTTGAGGTCGTTGCGGGGCCGGCGCGGGGGCGGAGGAGGTTCGTTCGCGGCCGCCTCGGCGGCGAGCATCTCGGCCGGCTTCTCCTTGAGAGCCTTCATCGAGAGGCTGATCCGCTTGCGGGCGGGGTCAAGTTCGAGCACCTGGACTTCGACCATCTGGCCGACGTCGGCCACCTCGGTGACCCGCTTGATCCGCTTGTGGTCGAGTTCGCTGATGTGGATCAGCCCTTCGACCCCCGGCTCGAGTTCGACAAAGGCCCCGAACGGCTCGACGCGGCTCACCCGGCCGGTGACGTTTGCGCCCTTGGCGTACTTGTCTTCCGCGTTCGCCCAGGGGTTGCTGGCGAGCTGCCGCATGCCGAGGCTGATCTTCTTGCTGTCCGGATCGATCGTCAGGACCTTGACCTCGACCGTCTGTCCTT
>JAEYWB010000395.1 GCA_023429275.1 Planctomycetota bacterium | reverse complement strand
ACCCGGAATCGGCCGCGCAGCTCGAGGCGATGAACCGTCGGATGGCGACCGGGCTCCGCGACTACCTCGCCTTCCGGTTCTCGCAGCTTGCGACGAAGCGGCTCGCGCTCCCGCCGGAGTTCCTCTGGGGAATCGAGGTCGCGCTGGGGCTATTGGCGTCGGGCGTGGCGTTTCACGCCGTCTCGAAGAGGATGTCCACTCCCGCCGGCCAGGCCTGACAGCACGTCGGTTTTCCCGGCGGTTGTGGTTCTGTCATGATCTTCTCGCAGACGCTTACGGTCTCTCGCGAGGGGGGAACATCCGATGCGGATCGGCCATTGTCAGCTCGACTCCCAGCTGGGAGATTTCGACAGGAACCTGGGCAAAGTCGTCGAGGGGCTCGAGCGGGCCGAGCGGGACCGCGTCGACATCCTCTGTTTCCCGGAATGTTTCCTGACGGGGTACCCCGACACCGAGGAGCCCGCGCGGGAGTTCGCCTTTGCGGTCGACTCACCGCAGATGATGCGCGTCCTCGATGTCTCGAGCCGGTTCGAGGCCTGTTTCATCGTCGGGTTCAACGAGCTTCGCGGCCCGGGACCGAGGCTCGACCTCTACAACACGGCCGCCGTGGTTCACAAAGGGCATCTGCTGGGGACCTACAGCAAGTGCACCGCCTACATGCGGTTTCACAAGCAGGGGAGGAGTTTCCCCGTCTTCGAGCACCGCGGAATGACGTTCGGAGTCGTCATCTGCTCCGACGGCGGATTCATCGAGCCGACGCGGATCCTCGCCCTCAAGGGAGCGAAGGTCGTCTTCTCGCCTCATTTCAACCACATCCGTGCCGACGGGCTGATCAGTCATTTCATGAAGGTCCGGGCCGACCATGTCGCCCGGGCGGTCGAGAACTCCGTCTACTTCGTCCGCGGAAACAACGTGTCGCTCGGCCGGGAGGAATGCATCCAGAACACGGAAGGAGTGGGCTACGGGGACAGCTATATCGTGGACCCGCACGGCGAGATCCTCGTCCGCAGCCGCCGGCACGTCGAGGACTTCCTGTTCGCCGATATCGATCCGGCGATCGTCGACCGGACCTGGACCGTCGGACGCTCCCTCTACAGCTGGCGGGAGTTTTCGAAGCTTCTCCAGGAGGCGGTTGAAGGAAAGTAGCGGTCGAAGATCAGCCGAATCGGCCGCAGTGTTCTGACCGCGCAAATGTCCTCCTGTTTCCTTTGCCAGCGGAGGGAGCAGCGGGACCGCTTCAGCTCATGGTGTCGATGTCGTGTCCGGATCCCGTGGTCATCGGACGGCGGGCCGGGGGAGCGGACCAGTCGGAGTCCGGGTCTCGAAACATGCACCCTGTCATGAATGCCGCAATGCCGGCCGACACGACGGCCACGCCTCCTGCGAGCCCTCGGACCGCGGCGGACGGGGACGCCATGGGGGCCGTCGAGATCTCCGCTTCGAGCACGCAGCTGTAGGCGATCGCCCCGACACCGACTGCCGCGAGGGTCTGCCAGAAGATTTCGGTGGAACGGCGCATCGTGGATCGTCCTCCTGAATGCGAATCGCTCCACCATCGCTCAGGAGACCACGGGGAAACAGCGCGTGAACGAGCGGGGGCGCAATCGCTACCCTGTAGAACGCCGCCCGAGCGGTCCCGTTACAGGTCAATCGGCATCTTCAGGACTGCGCCGGGAGCGTCCGCAGGAAGTCGGCGTAGACCGGGTTGTAGAGAGCCCCGGGCCGCTTCTCCTGAAGGATCCGGACCGCCTCCGCCCCGCTGAGGCCGAGGTAGGTCATCGCTACGCCCGCCATCAGCGGAGAGCGGTTGAGCCCCATCGCGCAGTGGATCAGGACCGCACGCTCATTGCGGATCATTTCCGCAGCGAGCCTCCCGAGAGCCTGCAGCTTCACGAGGTCCGGCAGCCGCGAATCCTCGAAGGGGAAGTACGTGTAGATGAGGTTGTTGGGGATCGTCAGGACGCCGCAGTCGAGTGCCCCCTCGAGATCGATCACCAGCTGTATCCGGCGGTCGGTGAGGGGCCGCCAGTCGAGGATCTCGGGCGAGACGAACAGCAGCTCGGCCTCATCCACCTGGAACAGCTCCGTCAGCTGCTCGTCTTCGACATGAATCGGATGGAGATCAGGCATCAGTCGGAAGGCTTCAGGCTGGAGCAGAGATTCAGACGAGAAGATCGCTCGGCGCAAGAAAGAACCCCGGCCAGCGGAGCTGATCGGGGTTCCTCTGTTCAAGCTTGGGCTCGATTATAGCTTCGGACGGTCGCGAGGCTTCGGAGGGGGAGCCCGCCGCTGCATCTGCATCCGCTGTTCTTCCTCGGCGAGGAGCAGGCGGGGAACGTCTTCATCCCGGACGGGACCGTCCATCCCGGCGGGCAGGTCAACGTGGTATTCCTCCCAGGACCAGCCGAAGTCATCGGCGAGTTCCCGGGTGGCGATCGCGGCCCACGGCGTGCCGGGGTGCATGTCGACGACTCGCTTCAGGTAGGTCCGGGCCTTCTCGGCGGTCTTCTTGATTTCCGGTCCCGTCTCGATGTTCGAGGACTGGACGATCCGCCACATGTTGCTGTCCTTCTTCTCGTAGGACTTCGGCGTCGTCTTCATATTGGCCAGCATGAGCTGGTAACCCTTGGCCCGGGCGAACATGGCGTAGACC
>JAEYWB010000389.1 GCA_023429275.1 Planctomycetota bacterium | reverse complement strand
ATGCAGGGGTCGATCCGCGAGACCTTCGCCGGAAAGACTTCGCCGGGCCACGCCTCGACGCGGAGCTCGACGTCCTGGCCGACATGAACGAGGGGGAGATACCGCTCGGGGATCGCCGTCTTGAACTTGAGGATGTCGTCGATGACGAGCTCGAAGACGGGGGTCGACGGGAAGGCCCGGACCATCTCGCTCACGGAGACCATTCGGCGGGAAACGCCGTAGCACACGTCACCGCTGAACTCGGGCCCCGGATCGAACTGCGGCGCCCGGAGCGTCGTTTCGAACAGCTTCTGCCGCGTAACGTCGAGCACCGCCTGGCGATGCCGGACCGCCGCCCAGGTGGTGCGGGCGTCGAGCCGGGCCTGCTTGTAGGAGGCCTCGGCGACCTCCTGGTCGGAGAGGGCCTGTTCGTAGATCTCCTGCGAGACGGCATTGGTCTGAAACAGGTTCCGCTGCCGGTCTGCGCGGCGCTTGGCGTTCTCCTTCACGAGCCGCGCCCGGACGACGCTCGGAAGCTGCTCGACGTCGAACGGGTCCGCGGGCATCGTCTCGACGCCGAGCTTCGCGAGCTCCGTCTCGAGTCCCCGCTCCGCCTCTTCGACTGCCAGCTTGTAGTCGACGGCGTCGAGCTCGAGCATCGAGGTCCCCGGCTTCACCCGACCCCCGACGTCGAAGTGGATCTTCTCGACCCGCCCCTCGACCTTGGGGGTCATGGTGAACTCTTCAAAGCCGGTCAGCGTCCCGACGACCGAGGCCCGCCGCTGGATCTTCCGGGTCTCGACCGGGGCGACCGTGACGACGACCTCTTCCGGTGCCGTAGCGACCGCCTCCAGACCACCCTTGGCAGAATCGGCGGTTTCGCCGGTCTTCTGGCAGCCGGTGGAGGGGACCGCCAGCGCGGCCAGGAGAAGAAACGGAGCGATCGAGAGTCGGTTCATGGTTTTGCTCCTTCGCGAAGGAGCCCGTGAAAGACGACATCGAGGATGTCGTCGCACTGCCGGGAGACGGGAATGGTCCGCCCCTGGAAGTAGTTGGTGAACATGGTGCCGTAGACGAGGTGGGAAATGACTTCGGTAATCCGCTCGATCGGGACGTCGCGCATGACGCCGTCCCGGATCAGCCCCCGCAGCAGGTCGTGCCACTTGTCGATGCCGGCTTCCTTGTGGACGAAGTAGGTCGGCTTGGGGCGGTCGCGGAAGTTGGCGCGCTCCTGGATAAACAGCTCGACGATCTCGGGGTGAGCGTCGAAGAACTCGAGATAGGCGCGAATCGCGCTTTCGATCGAGGCCAGGGGGAAGTCCGACCTGGCGGCAGCGCTGTCGACCGCTTCACGGAGCAGGTTCATCCCGTGGTCGACGGCGGCGAAGAAGAGTGTCTCTTTGCTGGGGAAGTAGCGGTAAATGGTCCCCTTGCCGACCTTGAGCTCGTCGGCAAGGACCTGGATGTCGGCGTCGAGATATCCGTGGCGGGCAAAGAAGCCGATGGCGGCCTCGAGGATTTCGGAGGACCGGCGCGCGCCGAGTCCTTCGTCCCGAGGACGCCCCGCGCCGCGATGCGTGGCCGCTTCGCCCGCCATTGCCGATCTCAAAGGGGTTGTAAATTGACGGACGCGTCCGTCAGCTAATTGTGGCCCAAACGGCACTCACCGCAAGATCAAGATTCCTGCAATCCTGAACCTGAGAGGCCACATCTGCGTGAACGACTGTGTCGCCCCAGACGTAATCAATTTCTCGACATACACTTATGAACTTTCTACCTGTTGCGCAGGCGACAAGTGATGCGTGCCGCGCAGTCAACTGTCTTTGCCGCCAGCAACAGCAGCATCATGCGGACAAGTGGCGAGACTCCGGGCTCAACTGCCGGGTTCTCCTGCTGCGCGAAAACCGACCAGTCACAATTTGCAACCACCGTTGCAACAACAACTTGCAACACAGAGAGCGAGCATTTCGTTTAGAGCGTCTGCTCAGTCAAGGATGAGCGAAAGTCGCATGAAGACCGGCACATCGATTGCAAATAGCCTCTGAATTCCCATAATAAAGGATCCCGGCATCGAAATTGTTCTACATGGCGGATTGTCGAATGCTTAAGGCGAATGAGCTGGATCAGTTCCGATCCCTTCTCCTCTCTCTTCAGGCCCGCCTTCGGGGGGACGTCCAGGACCTGACCCGCGAGGCTCTCGACAACGGGCAGGATTCGAAGACCCCGACGCACATGGCCGAGCTCGGGACCGAGACCTACGAGCAGGAGTTTTCGCTGCGGATGATGGAGTCGGATCAGGACCTCCTCGATGAAGTCCAGGCCGCTCTCCACCGGATCGACAAAGGAACCTTCGGTCTCTGCCAGCGGTGCGTGGAAGCGGGGAAGACGCCGGCAAAGTCGGTGATCCCGAAGCTGCGGCTCAAGGTGATCCCGTACGCCCGCAACTGTGTCGAATGCGAGCGCCGCAAGGAAAACGGCCACTCCCGCCGCTAGCGACAGTCGAGCGAGAATGCTCTGCAGAACGACCTTCCAGGTTGTTCGAGTTTCAAGCTTCGGACCCTTTCGAATTGAAGGATCGCTCGGGCGACTTATCAGGTCGCCTTACGGAGCGATGAGGGCCTGCAGGACGAGGTCCCGGACATCGGTCAGCGACAGGTCGTTGGCCGGCTCGGGGCCGTGTCCGATGAGGAGCGGCCGGTCGGACTCGGTTGCCAGACCGTGACTTCCGC